>JBHIWP010000047.1:0-23449 GCA_041987425.1 Promineifilaceae bacterium (SeqCode)
TTGGCTGCGGGCGTGGCGGGCTGGTGGAGCAGTTACAGCATCCTGTGGCGCAGATGGTAGGCGTGGACCCGGACTGGCTGTCTCTGCGCGAACACCGGCTGGGGCTGGCCAGCGCCGTGGGGTTGAGTGATGCCTTGCCCTTCACTCCAGAGACCTTTGACGTGGCTTTTGCCAGCTGGGTGCTGGAACATCTGGCACGGCCGTTTCAAACGTTTACCGCCATTGCCCGGGTCTTAAAGCCAGGCGGGGCGTTTGTGTTCATCACTCCCAACGGCCGTCACCCTCTGGCCCTGCTGAACAAAACGCTGGGCCGACTGGGTCGGTTGCAGGGGCAACTGGTGGCGGGGCTATACGGCCGTTCCGCCGACGACACCTTTGCCACCCACTACCAGGCAAACAGCCAGCGTGACCTGGAACAACTTGCCGCCCAATCCGGCCTGCGGCTTGCCACGTTGCACATCGTGCCTGATCCCACCTACCTGGCCTTCAACCGCCTACTTTTTACGCTCATGTCTCGTTTTGAGGATGCGCTGCCTGCCGGGCGGAAGATTCATCTGGTTGGTGTCTTAGTGAAAAGTGATAAGTGAAATGTAAAAAGCAGGCTCATTCACTGATCACTTTTCACTTTTTACTTTTCACTCCTCTATTTCCCCGTACAATAGCCCGATGAAAAATCTACCCTTCGTCAAGCATCTCTACTACAGCTACATTGGACGCCTGTACGCATTTGCCTATTTTAGCCAGCGGCGCACCTTTTTGGGCGCCACCCACAGCGGCTGGCTGCGCTTTGTTGTCTTTTGGCTCTTTATCGCTTCTCTTCTCTTGCGCTGGGGCTGGGTGCCCGGCATTCTTACCTTGTTGCTGTGGCAGTATGTTGCCTTTGTTTATCGACGGGCGAAGAAGGAAGGGTATAACAAGTTTATTGTGGACGATACGGCCGTTCCCCCTCCCGAAACGACGCCATCCCTAGCCGCCAACGAAAAAATCGCCGTGCGCGCTTCTGGGCGCTACGCCCTTACCGACAAATCGGAGACGGTGCTGTTGGTCAAGCCAGCCCACTACTGGCACGTGCCCCTGGGCGACCATATCGTCATGGTAGAACACCGACCTAAAAACTTCATCTACCAATTTTTCAACACCCGCACGCTGCAAAAGATTGAAGCGGGCTGGATTTTGTTTGGCAAAGAACCTATCCCCACCCTGGCAATCACCTTTTTGGAGACGTGGGGGCCAGACCACAGCAACAACGCGCTGGCCTATTACGTAGGCGGCGGAGCCAACGACGATCTCAGCCGCCTGAGGCCACGCACGATTTACTTCTCCTTTACAGAACCCGCTGAACAAGAGAAAGTGTGGACCACCCTGACCAAAGACGCCCGCGAAGTGCGGGCATCCATAGCTATTTGAAAGTATCCACAGATTACACATGTGGTGAGCGAAGTCGTATCATTTCGCTTTAACCCGTAACTTCCCATCTGTCATTTCGAGCCGCTTTTGGCGAGAAATCCCTAAAACCATTCATAAATTCAAGCCATGCGAATATTTAGAGGGATTTCTCCCTTTGGTCGAAATGATAGGCTTAGATTTAGCCTTGCAGCAGGTCCGTGACGGTACGGCCGAGTACCGACCCTTCGCCAGAGGATTTCCCGCCAGAGAATTTAGCATTTTGCAGCACGCGGTCGGCCAGGCGGCTGAAGGGCAGCGATTGCAGCCAGACGCGTCCGGTGCCTTGCAGCGTAGCCAGGAACAGTCCTTCGCCGCCAAAAATCATGGATTTCAGATTGCCTGCCCGCTCGATGTTGTAGTCAATGGTGGATTCAAAGGCAACGATACAGCCGGTATCGACCATAATTTTTCCTCCATTAAGCTGGCGCTCCACAATGGTGCCGCCCGCGTGAATGAATACGTTGCCATCGCCCCGCAAGCGCTGCAAGATGAAGCCTTCACCACCAAAAAAGCCCGCGCCCAGCCGCTTATTGAAGGCAATGCTCACTTCGGTACCCAGGGCCGCACACAGAAAGGAATCTTTTTGGCAGATGAGTTCGCCATTGGCTACGTCCAGGTCAATATCAATGATCTTGCCAGGGTACGGCGCGCCAAAGGCCACATGCCGCTTGCCCTGGCCGTTGTTGGTAAAGTGGGTCATAAAGATGGATTCGCCAGTAATGGCCCGCTTAGCGACGCTACCCAAAGCGCCCAAAAAGCCCTGGTCCGGCTTGGAGCCATCGCCCATTTTGGTTTCAAAGGTGATGCCGTCTTCCATATACATCATGGCGCCCGCTTCGGCAATAACGGTTTCATTGGGGTCCAGTTCTACCTCGACAAACTGCAAATCGTCGCCGTAAACTTGATAATCTACTTCGTGGCTTTTCATGCTTGATATGCTCCTTTTGTTAAGTAAGAAGTAGTGTGCTTATCACTTTTTACTTTTCACTTTTTACTAAGGGTGCTGTACGCAACGGCCGTATCATCGTTGCATTTCTATCATTATACCGTGTCTATTCAACGTTCCCGTAGGGGTCGGCACGGGGGCCAACCCCTACGGCGTAATTTATTTCCCTTGCCAATTGGCGGGGCGTTTGTTGATGAAGGCGTCCATGCCTTCTTTTTGGTCTTCGGTACTAAACAGCATGTAGAAGAGGCGGCGTTCGTGGGCCAGCCCGGCCTGCAGCGGCGTCTCGAAGACGGCGTTGACAGCTTCTTTGGCCAGGCGCAGGGCAACGGGGGCACGAGCAGCAATTTCTGCGGCGAACTTGATGGCTTCTTCCAGATATAACTCTACCGGCACGACGCGGTTGATGAGGCCATGCTGTTGGGCTTCGGTGGCGGAGAGGAAACGGCCGTTCAGCACAATCTCCATTGCCAATGCTTTGCCCACGGCGTAGGTCATGCGCTGGGTGCCGCCAGCGCCGGGGATAATGCCCAGATTAATTTCTGGCTGACCAAATTTGGCGCTTTCGCTGGCGACTATCATGTCGCAGGCCATCGCCAGTTCACAGCCGCCGCCAAGGGCAAACCCGGAAACGGCCGCAATCACCGGCTTGCCAATCTTGCGCAGCCTGTCCCAATAGTCGATAAATGGGTTATCCAGCATGGTTACAGGTGTGGCGCTAGCCATCTCTTTAATGTCAGCGCCGGCGGCAAACGCTTTTTCGTCGCCGGTGATTACCATGCAGCCAATGGCATCATCGACATCAAATGCTTCTAGCGCAGCCATTAGCTCGCTCATCAGGCCACGATTCAGGGCATTGAGCGCCTTGGGTCGATTGAGCTGGACCACGCCAACGCGGCCTTCCGTTCGGGTGAGAATGAATTCGTAGGACATCTATTGCTCCTTTGATTTATCCACAGATTTACAGAAAAAGTGTTGTGACGGGACGGCCGTTTCCACTTTCTATTTCTGCCTGGAGCCGGGCAAACAAGGCAGGCAGTTCAGGCAAATCGTGCGCTTTTTTGGTGCGCAGCAGATAGGCTTGGGCCTCGGCTTCATCCAGCAGTTGAGCCAGACAATAGGCCGCCGCTGCGTGCAGGGCCAGGTGCTGCTGCTGCCTGTTCATCAGGGACAGCTCAGTGGAAAGCAGATAGGGCACAAGCTGCCGAGAAACGTTGGCCACTACCCACCCGGAACCCTCATCGTAGGGCCAGGGGGGCGACTCTCCCACCGCTTTGGGCGGCGGCAGCAGCAGCGTCAGGGCATCGTCTGTGGTGGCTACAATGGGGCTAAGCGCCGGGTACACCAGATTGGGCATGATGGTAACGGCCGTATCGATCTCACCATCGCTCAGCCTGCCCAGGCTGGTCAGTAGGCGATCCTCGGCAAAGATCGCTTCCAGGGCGGCTTGGGCTTTTTGCCAAACGGCATCGTGCTGCGACCAAAAAAGCGTCATAATAGACGTTTCTCGGGAAAAATCTGCCAATGACTGCACCCACTCGTTAATCTTCAGCAGGTGAGGCAGTTCGGTAGTGGGCTTGAATTCCGGCCAGGCACTGCGCAGGGCGGCGCTGAATAGTTCTTCCAGGTCAACACCATTCAACAGCGCCTCGTTCACGCCTTTCACGGCTGGATGATTGCGATATGGCTGCACAAATTGGCGCACTAGCTTGGCCTGGGAATGCACAGCATGAGGCTGCTGCTTTTGCTCCTCATCTGGCCAATCGCTGGCTGCCAGAACGGCCGTTACCAGCCGCAGTCGTTCGTCAATTGCAATGGTTAAAGTTGACATAACTCTCTCCCGAACTGTTCAAAAGAGTAGTGAAAGGTGAAAGGTGAAAAGTAAAAAGTGAGAAGTGAAAAGTGAAAAGTGAAAAGTTATCGACATCTCCTGATTACTGACCCACTGATTACTGCTCTACCGAATACTGCCCACCGGTCACACCCGGTAATCTGCCGCTTCCTTAGGCCAGAGGCGCCAGATAACGACTAAATAAACCAGTGCGGACAGCAGGTAGACCGTCGGTAGGCGGTCGGCAGGTGTGAGGACTGGCAGCGGACCCAGGGCCACCCAAACGGTAAAGCTGTGCAGCGTTTGAATGAGCATTGCCCCTAAAAAGCTGCCGGTTCGCAGCCGAATGATGCCATAATAGGCACCCCACACCAAAAAATAGAGCAAGCTGATCATATCGCTGCTGTACGCTTCTTGGAAGAGTACAAAGGCCACAGCGCCAAAACCGATGCCGCTGCCAATAGCGGCCGTCAGCGCGCCGCGCCATTCTGCCAAAGTGCGAAACAGCAGACCAAAGGCCCAAAGCTGTACGGCAAATGCTTCAAATAGTAATAAGTAGATGAAACTACGTCCCGAATCGGCCGCATTCAAGTTAAGGGAAATAAAGGTAAAGCGGAACAGCAAAAAAGCCAGCCAGCCAAGGGTAGCAAAGCCGATGCCTGCAAACAACGGCCGTCCGCCGCGCAAGCCCATCTGTGGCAAACCATACCAAAACAGCCCCAAAAACCAGCTAGCCACGCCGATGCCTGCCAAAACAGGGGCGTTGCTGCCGCCTCTGCCACCCAGAATCAGCGTCAGGGCAAAAGGCAGCAGCAGCGTGAGAATAATTCGCACCATCACGGGCAGCTCAGTTTTGGCATTCAGGGGAACGTGTTTGCTGGTCGTATGTCGTTTTGCTTTCTTTGCCATATTGCCCGATTGTAACACCGAATTTTCGGGGAAGCACTGGTGATGGCGGGCTGAAAATGCAGTTTGCCTTGGTAATCGGTCCAGCAAATTACCCAATTACTGTTCCACTCCCTACCTTTCCGCTACACTTTGCCCGTGTCTAAACAAACCCCCACCCGCCTTTCCTGGCAACTGGTGCTGATCACCCTGGCGCGCCTCTGTCTGAACACCGGGCTGCGCATGGTGTATCCTTTTGCCCCGGCCTTTGCCCGTCAGCTAGACGTGCCGGTAACGGCCGTTTACCGTCTGGTCATCCTGCGCAATCTGGCCGGTTTTCTTAGCCCGCTCTTTGGCCCGCTCTCAGAGCGATTCGGCCGTCGGGCGATCATGTTTGTTGCCATGCTTCTCTTTAGTGCGGGCTGCCTGCTTACCTGGCTGTGGCCCAGCTACTGGCTGTTTGGGGCAGCGCTCATCATCATTTCTATCGCCAAGGTGATTTACGACCCGGCCATGCAGGCGTATGTGGGAGAGATGGTGCCTTACCAACAGCGCGGCCGGGCAGTGGCCGTTACGGAATTTTCCTGGGCGGGGGCGCTGCTGGTGGGCGGGCCACTGCTAGGGTTCACCATTGAGCGTCAGGGGTGGTCGGCATCGTTTTTCTGGATGGGGCTGTTTGGGTTGATTACGGCCGTTTTCCTCTACCGCTTCTTACCCAAAGTACGCAGGCAAGTGCCCGGTCGCGGCGCCAACCTGGTCGATTACCTGCGGGTGGTGCGGCAATATCCCGTCATTTGGGCCGCCATGCTCTACACCATCCTGCTCATGGCGGGCAACGAAACCATCTTCCTGGTCTTTGGCGACTGGATGGAGCTTAACTTCGGCCTGAGCCTATTGGCCTTGGGCGCGTCGGTTGGCGTCATTGGCGGCGCAGAAATAGTGGGCGAGCTATTTGCTGGCTGGTCTGTAGACCGCTTTGGCAAGCGGCCAGTGATTATTACTACCGTGCTGCTGAATGCGCTGATGTGCCTGCTTATTCCACAAACGTCCAATAATCTTATTACCGCGCTGGTCGCCTATTTTGCCCTGTTTCTCACCTTCGAAGTCACCGTGGTGGGCGGCATTCCGCTCATGACGGAAATTGTGCCCTCGGCCCGCAGCGTGGTGATGTCTAGCATTATTGCCGCAGCGGCCCTGGGGCGCGCCTTTGGCTCGTGGCTGGGACCATTTTTGTTCACGCGTTTCGGTTTTTCCAGCAACGGGCTGGTTTCTGCTATCATTACGGCCGTTGCCGCCCTGCTGTTGGCGCTGTGGATACGTGAGGGGAGTGAGCAGTGAATCGGTAATCAGTAGGTCAGTAATCGGTACAAACTTTTCACTTATCACGTCTTACTGATAACCGAAAGGAAGCAATAAAATGGACATCTTAAACTTGCAACCGGAAGAAATGACGCGGCTGGTGGTGATTACGGCCGTATTACTCATTGGCCTCTTTTTTGCCCGTCTGGCGTTCAAGCTCACCGCCACGCTGATGCGCGTGGGCTGTCTGGCCATCTTTTTTATCGTGGCGGCTATCGCCCTGCTGCAAATGTTTGGCGGCTCCTGATTGGCTAATTTGTTAAGCCATGTCATAATAAAGTTCCTAAAGACGCCGCCAGAATTCTCTGGCAAATAATTTTATTTCTGTAATGTGGAGAACAGAAGGCCCTATAGAAATTTCATCAGTAAAACAGGCTTTTGTTCTCCTAAGCGTAGACCGCCATCAGCCGCTGGCTTGTGTTAGGTTTATGCAAGGAAGGAGAGAAACCATATGAAGAGTCAACGATTGTTCTGGTTATTTGGATTAATCCTGCTGGCCCTTATGCTGGTAGCATGTGGGGGCGGGGGTGATGAGCCTGCCGCAGAAGACACAGCCAGCGACACAGCCAGTGATGATGCGGCAGAAGATGAAGCCATGGACGAAGAGGAAACCAGCGACCTACCGGATTTGGAAGGACGCGAAATCACCATTGCTGTAGAAAATGCTTACCTGCCCTTTAACTACATCGACCCGGACACGGGCGAACCCGCAGGCTGGGATTACGATGTATGGAACGAGATTTGCCGCCTGATTAACTGCACGCCCGTTTTTGTAGAAGCAGGCTGGGAAGGGATGATTCAGGCCGTCGCCGATGGGCAATTTGATGCCGCCGCCGACGGCATTACCATCACGGAAGAACGCGCTGAAATTGTTGATTATTCCACCGGATACATCAACATTGAGCAGCGCCTGCTGGTCCGCAAAGATGAAGATCGCATTGAGAGTATTGACGACATTGTGAACAACGCTGAGCTGATGCTGGGAACGCAAACCGGTACCACCAACTACGAAACCGCACTGCAGTATTTGGAGGAAGATCGTATTCAGGCATTTGAGCAATTCCCCTTTGCCGTTCAGGCGCTCATTGCGGGCGATATCGACGCAGTGATCATCGACGAGGTCGCCGGGCAGGGTTACCTGGGCGAGAATGCCGATGAGCTGCAGCTGGTTGGGCCATCTATGTCTAGCGATCAGCTGGGGTTCATCTATCCCAAGGGCAGCGACCTGGTTGAGCCGGTAAATGCCGCCCTGGGCGAGCTGGCTCGGAACGGCTTCCTGGAGGACGTAAACCTGCAATACTTTGGCCCGAACTTCACCATCACGTATGATGATTTATTCCCAGAAGACGAAGAGTAACGGCCGTTCAAAAGGCAAGCAACCCGTGTACCTAAAGGGGTTAGCGTGTAAGTAAGTTTAGGAGCGCCAGTTATTCTTTAACTGGCGCTTCTTTGTTTTGTAGCGCTTTGTAACAACCTTCGGCAGATTTATTGTCAGGCAAGAGTCATAAACAAAACCTGCAGAAGGATCATCCCACAGGAGAAGTAGAAATGGCCGGACCCGAAGTTACCCCACCCTTCGTAACCGACACGCAAACTCGAAGCGAACCATTTGTCGATTGGCGCGAATTTCCCTGGTGGCTGGTTGCCATCTGCGCCTTCCTGGGCGTAATGAGCTTTCTCATCATTACCGACCCAGAGGTTAATCAGGCGTTTGTGTTTATTCTTCCTGGCCTCAGCATCACGCTTTACCTGACGCTGGCAGGCTTTGGGCTGGCGCTGGTTTTTGGCCTGCTGGCCGGGCTGGGGCGAATCAGCCAAAACCGGCTCATTCGCAATATCGCCATCACCTACGTGGAATTTATTCGCGGGGTGCCAACGCTGGTGCTCATCCTCACGCTAGCCTTCGTTATCGTGCCCGCAGTCACCGACAGCATTGGCGTAGATAATCGAGATGTTTCCATTGAGCTGCGGGCGATTCTGGCCCTGGCCATTATCTATGGCGCATTCCTGGCCGAAATTTTCCGCGCGGGCATTGAGTCAATCTCCAAAGGACAAATGGAAGCGGCCCGCTCCCTGGGCATGACAGCCCGGCAGGCAATGCAGTACATCATTTTGCCCCAGGCAATCCGTAACATCTCACCTGCGCTGGGCAATGATTTCATTGCCATGCTGAAAGACTCGTCCCTGGCCTCCGTGCTGGCCGTGCGTGAGCTCACTCAGCGTTCGCGGCTCCATGCAGGCAGCACCTTCCGCTTCCCAGAATCTTATCTGGTGATTGTCTTCCTCTACTTAGCTATGACCCTCACCCTCAGCCTCTTGCTGCGCTGGTACGAGCGGCGCATTCGTGTGGGAGAAAGGTAAGCAACATGTCCAACGAAATGATTGTCATTCACAATTTGCACAAATATTTTGGCCCAATTGAAGCTGTTAAGGGAGTGAATTTGAAGGTCGGGCAAGGTGAAGTCGTCGTGATCATTGGCCCCAGCGGCTCGGGCAAAAGCACTGTACTGCGCTGCATCAATCACCTGGAAACGCCAACGTCTGGCGGTATCTACATTGAAGGCGTTCACCTGGAAGATAAAAAGACAAACATTAACGCTGTGCGAGCCGAGGTGGGCATGGTCTTCCAACAGTTCAATCTGTTTCCGCACCTTACCGCACTGGAAAACGTGACGATTGCCCAGCGGCTGGTGCGCAAGCGTGACAAGGCGGAAGCTGAGCGTATTGGCATGGAGCAGTTAGCCCGCGTGGGCATCCCTGAAAAGGCCGACGCCTATCCCCGTCAGCTTTCCGGTGGGCAGCAGCAGCGCGTAGCTATTGCCCGCTCCCTGGCGATGAACCCTAAAATCATGCTGTTCGACGAGCCAACCAGCGCCCTGGACCCGGAAATGATCAAAGAAGTGCTGGACGTCATGCTGGACCTGGCCAAGGAAGGCATGACGATGGTGGTAGTGACCCACGAGATGGGCTTTGCTCGCGCTGCTGCTGACCGGATGGTGTTTATGGATGGCGGACAGGTGGTAGAAATTGCTTCTCCAGAAGATCTATACAACAATCCTCAACGTCAGCGCACCAAGTTGTTCCTGAGCAAGATATTGACACACTGATTCCAGTAGGCAGTGTTCAGTAGGTCAGTGATCAGTAGCGCAGTCATCAGTAAAAGCAGGATTTGCTTGACAACTGGGGCAAGCTTTGTATGATGCAGGGAATCCGCGCCGTGTACAGCCAATCAACAATAAGAAAGAGAGCAATTTCATGTCTGAATACCGCCATTTGTACCAACTGATTGAAGCGATGTTTGATTTAGATGGAATCCGTACCGTCTGTATGGATTTAAAGTTTGAATCAGGCGTCGATATACAGTTTGAAAACCTGGCGGGGGATACCATTCGGCGCAAGGCGCAAGAGCTACAAGAGTTTGCCCGGAGGAATGGCATCACGCCAGAGCTACTGCAGGTGATTCACAACCTTCGGCCCCGCGCTGATTTGACGCAATTTGGCGGCCCCGCGCCTGATCTATCGAAGCCAGCGCAACCTGCTATCGCCACCAGCGAAAGTGCTGAAACACGGCCCTCAGATCCGCCTGATCCGCCTGACAAAGGTGGAAGCGCAACCGTTTACGACAACTTTGACATTTTTATCCGGGCATCAGGGCGTGCCAACGAATATTCTCTGGAGGCCAAATCGCCTTATGGGGAAACGGCCGCTTCCATCCGCCAAGTATTCCCGTTTGAAAATGATGAATACCAATACCTGGCGCGCACCCTGCGAGATGTCCAAATTTCCGAACCGCAGTTTGCCCAGGAAATGGGAGAGCTTCTGCGCCAATTTTTGTTCCCCCCACAAATTCAGGAAGAATTTAGCAAAAGCCTGAACGTTTCTCGGGCGAAAGGGAAAGAAGGCATTCGCGTGCGTCTCAACATCAACCAGGAGCTGGCGGAAATGTACCAGGTTCCCTGGGAATATTGTCGCGATGACAAGTCCTTCCTGGCGCTGAACGCCGATACGCCGCTGGTACGCTACATACCCACAAACCGGGAACCAGCCCCTATTTCGGTACCGAACACGGTAAAAATCTTGCTGGCCTGGGCCAATCCCAAGGATTTAGACACGCTGGACGTGCAGAGCGAAATTGATGCCGTGAAGGACGCGCTGGCTCATTTCACGGCCGATGGACGCGTTGTTATTGAAGAACTGCCCGACGCAACCCCGAACGCGCTGGTAAGCAAAGTGCGGCAAAGCCCTCCCGATATTTTTCACTTTATTGGGCATGGTGCGTTGCTTAAAAGCGGTGGCGGGGCGCTGGCGCTGGATAACGGCCGTAGCGCCCACGTGCTGCTGGACGGTGACCGGATGCTGCGACTTTTCCAGGGCGGTGACACCAAGCTCATCATTCTGAGCGCCTGCCAGTCGGGGGCTACGTCTGACAAAGCGGAGAAGTCCAGCTCGGCCGAGGCGTTTATGGGGCTGGCCCCCAAGCTGGTGTGGGGCGGGCTGCCTGCCGTTGTAGCCATGCAGTATGATTTGCCAAATCTGGCGGCACGGCCGTTTATGCAGACGCTGTATGAATTTTTGGCCTTGGGCAGGCCATTGGATACGGCCGTCACTGAAGCACGCATTGGCCTGGACTTCAACATTTTAGAAAGTCCTTACTGGGGCATCCCCGTGCTGTTTATGCGCGCCCCAGATGGAAATATTTGGGCCTGATGGAGCAACAAACGCTCAGCCAGTACAAGCTGGCAAACTTTTTGGCCTGCCAGCGGCGCTTCCAGCTGCGCTATCTGCGCCGCCTGCCCTGGCCTGCGCCGCCCTTGCTGGAACGCACCGAGGAAATAATGCAGCAGGGACAGGACTTTCACCAATATTTAGAGCGTCACTTTTTAGGATTAGCCATTTCCCCTGCCACCCTAACCGAAAGCCGGGTGCGCCAATGGTGGCAGGCGTTTGAAGCCCATTCGCCCGTGAAAGATTTGCCCCCCAACGCTCGCTTTTTGCCAGAAACGGGCCTCACCGTGCCGTTGGGCAATCACTTGCTGTACGGCCGTTTCGACCTGTTGGTAATTGGCGAAGATGAAAACAAGCGGCCGTTTGCCCACGTGTTTGATTGGAAGACAGGCCGCCCGGCAACCTCAGCGGAGCTGAACGGCCGTTGGCAAACCCGCCTCTATCTGGCCCTGCTGGCCGAAGGGGGCAGTGCCTTCTGGCCGCAAAAGATGCCCCTGGCGCCGGAGCAAATCAGCCTCACTTATTGGTTTGTGCAGGAGCCAGACCAATCGCTGAAGATTGGCTATAGCGCAGATAGTCACACCGCTAATTGGACCGAATTACAGCACATTGCCACCGAGCTTGACAAGGCTTTTGCCCGGGGCGAATGGCCGCTCACGGATGATTGGAACGAGTGCCGAGAATGTGCCTATCAGGTTTACTGCGGGCGGCAGGCGGCGGGAACGGCCGTTCCTGAAATGGACGAACATGATGCAGCCGAAGAACCAACCGCCCCCGATGAACAACTGCTTACCCCAGAATTGCCCTGACTTTCATGACGCTTGACGATCTTGCCTTTTTGCTCTCCGCCGAGGGCCAAAGCTGGCTGCACGATGTGGCCAAAATGGGCGTTACGCCGCAAACGCACCTGCAAATTGCCGCCTGGCTGCGCCGGAAATTGCCCAAGGCGCAGGCGCAGGCCGTGCTGGAAACAGTGGTGCTGCGGCAGCAGGCCACCGCCAAGTTTAGCCGGGCAAACGAAATGTATTTTGTGCGGGCTGCCCTGGAGCAGGCATCGGCTGAGGCGGTGGCGCAGCACCGCGCCCGGCGCTTTGTAGAACTTGGCTGCCAGCAAATTGCCGACCTGGGCTGCGGCATTGGCGGCGATGCCATTGCCTTGGCTGCCGCAGCGGAGGTCACCGGTGTGGAATGGGAACCGGTACGGTTGGCGATGGCGCAAGAAAACGTGCGCGCCTATGAGCGTGCCGCAAATTTTCATCCGCTGCAGGCAGACTTGCACAGCCTGACGCCGCTCAAGGAAATGGATGCCCTGTTTTTTGACCCGGCCCGCCGCGACGCGTACGGCCGTCGCTTTTTTTCGCTGGCGCAGTACCAGCCGCCGCTCAGCGTGGTGGACCATTGGCGGGCGGCGGTGCCGGAAACGGCCGTAAAAAACGTGCCAGCCTTCCCCGACCATGCCGTTGATTTTGGTCCAGTCATTGAATACAAGACCGCTCTGCTGCAGCAGGCCCACGAGCATTTTCTAGCCCATGGTTTGGATGAGCAGCATGCCGCTTACCAACAGTTTTGCGCTGCGCAAAGTAGCTGGCTGGATGATTTTGCCTTCTTTATGGCGCTGAAAAATCATCACGTGGCGCAAGATGGAGGCGTCTGGAACACCTGGCCGCGCGATATTGCCTTGCGCCAGCCAGAAGCAATGGAAAGATGGGCCGAAAAGCTGGCTCAGGAGATTGATCAGCATAAATTTTTGCAGTTTCTCTTCTTCCAACAGTGGCTCAGCCTGAAGCTGTATGCCAACGAGCGGGGAATCCAGATCGTTGGCGATATTCCTATCTTTGTGGCCTTTGACAGCGCTGACGTGTGGGCTAATCCGGAGCTGTTTTATTTGGACGAAAGCGGTGCGCCCACCGTCATTGCCGGGGTGCCGCCAGACTACTTTAGTGAGACCGGGCAGCGCTGGGGAAATCCGCTCTATCGGTGGGACCGCATGGCGAAGAATGGTTACAAGTGGTGGGCCGCCCGCCTGCAAATGAGCTTCACCCAGGCAGATATCGTGCGCATCGATCATTTTCGCGGCTTTGATGCCTATTGGGAAATTCCGGCCGACGAGCCAACGGCCGTTGTCGGTCGCTGGGTTGAAGGGCCGGGGGCTGCCTTCTTCCAGGCCATGCGCGATACTCTGGGCGAACTGCCGCTCATCGCTGAAGATCTGGGCGTGATCACCCCAGAGGTGGTGGCCCTGCGTGAAGCGTTCGACTTTCCCGGCATGAAGATTTTGCAATTTGCCTTCGGCGGGGAGCGCAACAGCAACTTTTTGCCGCACACCTTCGACAAAAACAGCGTGGTCTATGCGGGCACGCACGATAACGAAACCGTGCTGGGCTGGTACCGCAACGCCACAGAAGCAGAGCGGGATCACATTCGTCGCTATATGCAGATCAGTGGGCAGAACATCTCCTGGGACATGACCCGGCTGGCGTATATGTCTGTGTCTGATACGGCCATTGCCACCCTGCAAGATTTAATGGGCCTGGGCAATGAAGCCCGGATGAACTTCCCCGGCAAGGTGGGCGGCTACTGGCGCTGGCGCTACCTGCCCCACATGCTCACGCATGACATCGCCAACCGCCTGCGCGACATGACAGAGCTGTACGGCCGAGCGGCCACCAGCAGTGACATTTGACAATCGAAAGGGCGTATGGCAAAATCCGGCTCCGCAATGCCCTTGTAGCTCAGAGGATAGAGCATTGGCCTCCGAAGCCATGAGCCCAGGTTCGAGTCCTGGCAAGGGCACTTTTTCATGAGCAAATCTACCAGGCAAAGGAGCCAAATCAGTTTTAGCTGATGGCTCCTTTTTTGTTGGAGACGTATGAGCAAGAATCGTCTGGAAGCGTTTAGCGATGGCGTATTGGCCATCGTCATTACCATCATGGTGCTGGAGCTGTCTGCGCCAGAAGAAGCGACGCTGGCGGCCCTGGGCGAGCTGCTGCCCACATTTCTTAGCTATATTCTCAGCTTTATCTTCATTGGCATCTACTGGAACAACCACCATCATTTGCTTCAGGCAGCCCACGAGGTAGACGGCCGTATCCTCTGGGCCAATCTCCACCTGCTGCTCTGGCTGTCGCTCATTCCCTTTGTCACCGCCTGGATGGGGGAGACCGAATTTGCCGCCTGGCCGGTAGCCCTCTACGGCGTTGTGCTGCTGCTTGCAGCCGTGGCCTACTACATCCTCGTTCGCGCGCTCATCGCCTGCCACGGCGCAGACTCTGTGCTGGCCAACGCCGTCAAAAGCGACTTCAAGGGCAAAATCTCAGTGGTTATTTACGTCGCTGCTATTCCGCTGGCTTTTGTAAGCACCTGGCTGGCTGGCGGTCTGTACGTCCTGGTGGCCGTTATCTGGCTCATCCCAGATCGCCGCATCGAAAATATACTGGCCCAGTAAACGCCTATTTACGACTGGCAATACAATAATGGAATGGTGAATAAGTTGACCAAGCTCGTTTCAACTAAGTTGACATCCTCAAACATCGCCACGGTAATGTCCTTGCTCTCTGCTACCCCTCTAAAATTAACATACCTTAGCCGCAACCTTTCACAAGAGCGGTTAGATCAGGCAATGGGCGAGGGTGAACGCTCCTTCCGGCAAGTTCTTGCGCATTTACTCAACGCGGAAGCTCGTTCATCAGAGGCCATTTATCTTGCATTGTTGGCGAAGGAGCCCTTACTTATAGATATTCATCCGGAACGACAGTGGGGCAAATTGTTGCAATATCATCTATCACCTTTTGCAGAACTGCTGGCCTACTTTTCATTCCGTCGCAACGTGCTGCTGCGCGTGCTGACGTCCTTAACAGAAGAGGAATGGGCACGCACAATTCGTGAAGATGGGAAAAAGCGTAAGGAGTCTGTTTATTGGCGAGCACGGTCTCTTGCTTTACATGAACTGGAGCATCTCACGGACATAGAGGGCAAGATAAGCGATGCTGATGATTTAGCGGCGTGATCTCAGGAGAAACGGCCGTCTCCACCCTCATTTTTCCAGAGTAGACAAATTGGTTTTTCCGTGCTAAAATCAGAACAATTGTTCTAATAATGCAAGGATGACCAAATGACACAGTACGTAGTAACACCCTTTAACGAGAATAGAGCCAGACGGTGGGAGAAGGTCTACGGCCGTACCGAACTCCCGGTCAAATATCCCCTGCCGCACCTGGCCTGTACCCAGCGTTGGGGCGATGTGCCGGTGTACTATTTGGATGTAACGGCCGTGCCTGCCGCCCTACTTGATCGCCTGGCTACTTTTGAGGCGCGTCGCACGGGCACCAGCTACCATGAAGCCCGGCTTTCAGTACGGCGCGAATGGCTCATCCGCGCTGATGAGTGCCAACCCGCTCGTAAAGCTATTGCCTCACCAGCAGCACCCCCCTGGCAGCCCGCCTTTCCCTTCTTTCAGCAAGTTCCCCTGCGACCACGCCGCCGCCAGACGCCCAGCCGTTTCATTGCCAGATAAGTCCACTAACCGCTTGACCAGCGGGCGAACCTCGCAGTTCTTGGGCAAATATAGCATTAGCTCTACTGCTCCACGGCAGTAGGCATCGGCGTGAAGCCAGCGCCCATGGCCTCGTGGCTAACGCCAATCGTCACGAATGCCTCAGGATCAATTCTGGCTACCAGCTGCTTCATTTCCCCCACCTGCGGCCGGGTAACGGTACACAGCACCAGATACCGCTTTTGCCCGGTAAAGCCGCCCGTCACTTCCCAAAAGCTCACCCCACGATGTAAGTGCACCATCAGTTCATCAATAACGGCCTGGGGGCGATTGGTAATAATGGTGGCCGTGCGGGCACTGCTGGGACCCTCGAGCGTGTAGTCGGAAGCCAGTCCATTCAGGAACAGCATCAACAAACCGTAGAGAGCAATGGGCCAGCCAAAAAGTAGCCCGGCGAGTAAAATGACCAGGCCGTCGGTATAGAAGTAGACCTGGCTAAGGGGCTGGCCGGTCCTCTTTTGGATGATACGGCCGATAATTCCTGTGCCGCCCATTGTGCCGCCCGCGCGATAGATAAGACCGCCACCAAGCCCGCCAACGATGCCGCCATAAATGGTATTCAGGAGCAGATCATCCGTAAGTGGGTACTGACTTAGCCATTGGGGCATGTAGGCCACAAACAAATCGGTGGCTATGGAAAAAATGGTGGCGGCAATGAGCGTGCGTAATAAAAAGCCCCAGCGCCCCAAGTAGAAGAACCCCAGCACAAGTAGCGGCAGGTTAAGCAGCCAGAACAGCAGACCAACCGGCCAGCCCACGAAGTGGTTCACAATAATGCTAATGCCGGAAATACCCCCGGCGACGATGTTGAAAGGCACCTGAAACATGGCGTAGGCAAAAGCTGCCAGGCAGGCCCCCGCTATCATTAAAATGGTGAGACGCGTCTGATGCCAAAATTTTGCCCAGGAAAACGGTCGTCGCTGCCGCTGTCGTTTCGCGCGCCTGGAAAATAACTGCTTTGTCATACGTTTACTTCCTTCCGTCCAGCTCTAAATCTTACCCGTAAAAAAAAGCACCATCTCTCATTACAGAAAGATGGTGCTTCCTTGATTGTAAAACGTTGAGCTAATTAATCAAAAAGCGTTCAGCTTCTCGTTAAGAAAAACCGCTTTAGCCTTCCCAATCGTCGTCGTCGTCATCGTAATCGTAATCATCATCGTCGTCGACGTCTTCATCAAAGTCATCATCGTAATCGCCATCTAAATCTTCATCAAACGGGTCTTCAAAAGCCCAGTCCAACTTAACAGGCGACACGCTTACAACTTCCAATTCATCACCACATTCATCACAAATGACAAACTCTCCCATCTGCACCTTATTCTGAAAACGAATACGAGCGCCACAGCCGGGACAAATGCCAATTTCTGTTTTGGATTGCGGATTTACTTGCATGATCTACTACCTCCTAAATGGAAATATTTGTTGCCCGCCAGGCAGGGGCGACTGCTCATGAGAACTCGAACTGTTGTGTAGCAGATTGGCAACGGCCGTTTGTCTACCAGCGTTCCTTTTTATTGCGCTGATTAGACCGGGGAGACTCAAACTCTTCAAAGTCATCCTCTTCCTCCCAGGCGTCTTCCGCCAATCGCAAGGCTATAGGCGATTTGCGCCTTACCTCTAGCTGAGCCGTGCAGCGACGACACGTCACTAGCTGGCCAACGTAAGGCAATTTCTTAAACCGTACTTCTTCTCCACAGTCGGGACATAATCCAATGTTCTTGGATTGAGCCATGTTCATGAGTCTAGCTACCTCTTTCCTTTAGGGTTAATTCTTAAACCCAAATAACAAAACCAGGTTCCAATATAGGCCGATGGTGTGCAAAAAGTGGGGGAAATGGTGTGTCATTTGTGTGCCAAAAACGGTTGTGACGTACCAAACGTGTAAAATGGAGAAGTTTTAGCGATTTGCTACAGGACTGAAAGAGAAAGAAACGAGCAGGTTATACCGAGAACCGATAGCCTACGCCGGGATGGTTGTGGATGAACTGGGTCTGCTGGGGATCTGGCTCAATTTTGCGACGAAGCCGACGCACCAGGCCCCGAACCAGCTCCCGATTGCCCTCGCCGTTGTAGCCCCAAACACGCTCAATAATGACGTCGATAGGAATGACCTGATCGGCATTGGTCATGAGCACGTACAGCAGGCGGAACTCCAGCGGCGTTAGCTGCTGTGGCGGTTGATCGATTAGCGTGACGGTGCGAGTGCCAGGGTCTAGCTGAATATTCTTGGTTTGAATGGCCGCAAGAATGGAGGCGGGAACGGAGCCTGCGCGGCGCAAAAACATGGTGGCATAACGAGACAAAATTCGCGGGGAATACGGCCGTTCCAAAATCAAATCCACGCCTGCGTCCAGCAGCTCACACGTTTCGTCCTCCGTTAACGTGTCGTGCAGCAGTAGCAAAGGCGCCTGCGACATGGTGCGGATAGCCAGAACATCATCCGCAACGGCCGTGCGTCCCTTGGCCGAAAGCAAAATAAGATCAACCGGCTGCTTTAGCAGCGAACTCATGACCAGCTTAACCGTCGCCGTGCGGGCCACAGCTAAACCCGCATGGCGCAGCACATAGCTCATAAACTCTCGTTCTTCACCGTTTTCAGAGATGACAATTGCTTGCATACAATCACCAATTTTACCGCTGCGTAAATTTTGCCATGCCTCAACAAATTGTCAATCAGGATTTCCGCAGCTTGTACAAGTTAAAGGCCGCACCTCAGCCCGCAAACGTCAGCTGAAGCAGCTGGGCACCAGCCGGAACGAAATCACCAGGCGCGTAAAAAATATCCGTTACGACACCTGCCGCCGGAGCGCGAATGGTGTGCTCCATTTTCATGGCTTCCAGCTTCAGCAGCGGTTCACCTTCAGCCACAGACTGGCCCTGGCTCACAAGCACTGCCAAAACTGAGCCGGGCATAGGCGCCTGCAGCGAGCCAGCCGCCGCAGAACCGGCCGTTTTGCGGGGCAATCGCGGCAGCGCAGTGGCACAAATCGCTCCATTGTCCGTTTGCACCCACCATTCATCGCCATTTTGCACAATCATGAGCTTGTGAGAACGGCCGTTCACCACCAGGGTCCACGCCGGGCCAGCCTGTGGAGCACAAGCCACGGCCAATGTCTCATCGTCAATCGTTATGTTAAATTGATTCTTTTGGAAGCGTACCGGCTCCAATAAAACGGTGAGCGTCTCATCCCCTACCTGAAACCGGCTGCGAATCGGGCCGTTTGGATTATTCCGCCAGTAGCCGCTGTTTTCAGCCAGTTGAGGCCAGCTATAAAACTGTGCCAGTACCGCTCCGGTCACCCCCAGCGCTCTCTCGCCTTCAGGAGGCTGCCACTGGGGCAGATTGTCGGCCAAAAATCGGTTGGTGTAACGGCCTTCGCTAAAGGCTGGATGCTGCACAATAGCCTGCAAATAAGGCAAATTGTGCCTGAATCCTAATAAAACGACCGTTTGCAGCGCCCTGCCCAATCGCTGAACGGCCGTCTTGCGGTCCGGCCCATGAGCAATGATTTTTGCCAGCATCGGGTCGTAATGGACAGTCACGCTATCGCCCGTTTGAATGCCGTCGTCCACACGCACACCCTCGCCCTCGGGCGCACGCCACAGCAGCACCGGGCCAGTCACCGGCAAAAAGTCGTTCGCCGCATTCTCCGCATACAGCCGGGCTTCAATGGCGTGTCCAGCGAATTTAACGTCGTCCTGGCTCAGCGGCAGAGGATTCCCTGCCGCCACCGCAATTTGCCAGGCCACCAAATCTTGCCCGGTCACCATTTCCGTCACGGGATGCTCCACCTGGAGCCTGGTGTTCATCTCCAAAAAGTAAAACTTCCCGCTCTCATCGAGCAAAAACTCCACGGTTCCAGCGTTGTCATAATTTACCGTGCGCGCGGCGGCAACGGCCGCTTCGCCCATGCGTGCTCTCAGCTCAGGCGTCAGCGCTGGAGAGGGCGACTCCTCGATTACCTTCTGGTGCCGCCGCTGAATGGAGCAGTCGCGCTCGCCCAGGTGAATGAGGCTACCGCGCTGGTCGCCAAATATCTGAATCTCTACATGCCGGGGTTGCCACAGCGCCTGCTCTAGCAGCAGCTCATCTGAGCCAAACGCCTGAAGCGATTCGCGCCGGGCAGCGGCCAGCGCCTTTGGCAGCTCGTCCAACTCGGTAACCAGCCTCATTCCTTTACCGCCGCCGCCTGCGGCAGCCTTCACCAGCAGCGGGGTGCCCAGCTTCTCTGCTTCGGCCAGGAAACGGCCGTCTGACTGATCCTCACCCCCGTACCCCGGCAGCACCGACACGCCCGCCTGCGCCACCAGCGCTTTGGCCGCTCGCTTATTGCCCATTTGCTCAATGGCGTCTGGATTGGGACCGATGAAAATGAAGCCTGCCTCGGTGCAGGCGCGGGCGAAGGCGGCATTTTCGGCCAGAAAGCCGTAGCCAGGATGAATGGCGTCTATGCCTGTTTGGTGTGCTGCCTGCAAAATGGCAGATTGGCTGAGGTAGGATTCTGTGGCGGGAGCGGGGCCAAGGCAAACGGCCGCGTCTGCCATTTGCACGTGTTTCGCCCCGGCATCTGCCACTGAGTAAACCGCCACCGCACGAATACCCAACCGTCCACAGCTCCGCATAATGCGGCAAGCGATTTCCCCGCGGTTGGCAATTAAAATTGAGCGGATCACAATTCTGGTGAGGCTTGTAATTGGGTAATTACGTGATTGAGCAAATTTCAGTCCAATTACCCAATTACCCGATTACTGAATTACATCTAATTATGGGCGGGGGCAATAAACGTATGCCCTACCAGGCCGTCGTTCATAGAAAACAGCCCCGTCTGCCAGATGCGGCGAATGGTGAGGAATGGCGCAATTGCAGCATGTTCGTTATCGGAAAGCTGCCGCTGCGAGTAATAGCCAGCAAAAAACGCTTCTGAGAGTTCAGTCGCGTTGTTATGAATCAGATTGGTATTAAACAAAAATACGGCAATGTCATAGGCGCGCCAGCCGGGACCGCACCAATCAAAATTAAAAAAGGTAGGCTGATTATCTTCTGTAAAGAAGACGCTGGCACTGTGGAAATCGCCGCCTATCGGGCCCCAACCATCTGGCGTATACTCCTCATTGGCAATTAACGCCTCAATCTCTTCTTTGGCTTCTTCGGCGGAAATCATCATGATTTCCAGATCATCGGCCCGATCTTCATCCCAATACTGTTTTATGCGCTCAATGGGCTTATCTACCAAAAATTCCAGATTCAAAGGCTGTCGTTCGGAGGCAGCTTCGTACTCATTAGAAGCCAGATGAATTCGGGCCATTTCCCGGCCTAACACAAAAAGCTGGTCCTCATTTTTTAGAGACATAGGCCGCCCGGGAGCCAGGCTAAACAGGGCATAGTAACGGAGTCCTTCAGGCGCATTCAGGCTGCCCAGCAAACGGCCGTCAGAGCGGGGAACGGGATACGAAACAGGCAAACCGGCATTATGCAAAAAGCTTAGCCATTCCACCTCATACAAATAATCAGACTCTTCACGGTTCAGCCGGGTGCCAAGCTGATAAACGCGCACAACAAACTTCTGACCGCTGCCAGTCGTGACCAAATAATGGTCATTGTCTTGAGTCCGCAGCATTTTGCTAAAGAGCTGGCAGCGCACCGGTCCCTCCAGATTGTAATCAGCAGCAATCAGGTCAGCCAATGCCTCGGCCGCCACAAATGAGCGCACTACGGGAATTTGGTTCATTTCGGTTTCTCCCATTTTTCGGTTGTCTGTAATCGGTATTCAGTAGGCCAGTATTCAGTAATCAGTGAGTCAGTATTCAGTTAACTGACCACTGACCTACTGGATACTGAATACTAAAAACTATCTCGATAAGATGCCTTCATACTTGGCAATGATACCCAGCATTATCTCGTCTGCCCCTGCGCCAATAGAGAGCAGGCGGGCATCGCGGAAGTAGCGCGCAACAGGATATTCTTCCACATAGCCCATACCGCCGTGAAACTGGAGGCAGGTGTCGGCCACTTCTCGGGCCAGTCGACCTGCTTTTAGCTTTGCCATGGACACTTCTTTGGTCATATCGCCACCAGCCACCAGCACGCGAGTACAATGGTACGCCAATTGGCGCAAAGCTTCCACTTCTGTAAGCAATTCACAAATTTTAAACTGAATCCACTGGTTTTCAATAAGTGGTTTGCCAAACGTCTGGCGCTGGCGACAATAATCGATGGTCAGGCGCAAAATACGCTCCATGCCAGAGATGCCCATCACCACGCCTGCCAGTCGCTCCTTTTGGAACTGCTTCATTTGCAGCATGAAGCCCTGGCCTTCGGGGCCAATGCGGTGGCTTTGCGGCACGCGCACGTTGTCGAAGCTGAGGATAGCCGTGTCGCTGCTGTGGTTTCCCAGCTTCTCCAGCTTGCGGCTGACGCTAAAGCCGGGCACATCCGTGGGCACGATGATGAGCGACATGCCTTTGAAGCCGGGTTCATCGCCTGTGCGGGCCAGCAGGGTGAGATAGTCGGACTGGGTACCGCTGGTGATCCACATTTTGCTGCCGTTGATGATGTAGTCATCACCGTCGGCCACGGCGCGGGTCTGGATGGCGGCCACGTCGGATCCGGCATCTGGCTCGCTGACGGCAATGGAGAAAACGGCCGTTCCCATCACAGCCTTTTTCAAAAACGTTTCCTTCTGCCAGGGGGTGCCAAATTCAGCTAATGCTGGCGTAGCCATATCGGTCTGGACGGCAATGGCCATGGGCACGCCCGCGCAGTGCGCCCGACCCACTTCCTCCAGCATCACCACCTGATACCAGTAGTCCAGCCCCATCCCACCGTAGTCTTCGGGGTAAACTATGCCCAGCAGTCCCAAATCGCCCATCTTTTTGAACAGCTCGTGCGCGGGGAAGGTGCGTTCTTCTTCCCACTTTTCCGTATTTGGATTAATTTCACTCTCCACAAACCGCCGCACCGTTTCACGCAACATCTCGTGTTCATCATTAAAATAAATAGAGGCCATAAAAACTCCTGTATTGTAGATCTGTCATTCCTGCGAAGGCAGAAATCCACACGCCTGGACTCCCGCCTTCGCGGGAGTGAGAAGAAAAGGTTGCAAGTTAATTATTATTTGGCAACAAACTACACCTGATTATTTCCTCTCAAGCTGCTTGAAGCCTTCAATGCTTGCCCGCCAGCCGAACTGATTTTCTGCCGGGGTAAAAGGCAAATAGTAACTAACCCGATCTAACAAACGGCCGTATTTCTCAAAAATAATTACCGGCAGTTCAGCCCATGAGCCACGCACCGCCATTACGTCCAAAATGTTGTCGTTGATGAGGTGAGGCATATCGGCCCAGCGGCCGTCTCGCGCTAACTGGCTGAGCTGCACGGCCGTTTCCTCCCACCCATGCAGTTCCGCCAAAACACGATACGCCGGGGTGCTCAGGTAAAAGGAAATTTGCTGCTTCACGTGGTTTTCGGCCCATTGGGCATAATCGGAGTCGTCGGTGGGAATGGCGAAGACGGCCGTATTCACGGAAATATCTGCGCGGGAACGGCCGTTCTTCTGCCAGCCCGCCTCCAGGTGGGGCAAGGCAAATTCTTCCAGGTACTTTACCGAGTGCAGCGCGTGGATGTGCACCCCGTCGCACAGTTCGCCCGCCAGCCGCAGCATTCCCTTGTTCACGGCGGCAATGTAGATCGGGATATGGGGATTTT
>JBHIWP010000048.1:0-23168 GCA_041987425.1 Promineifilaceae bacterium (SeqCode)
GGCACCACCGCTTTGGATGCTTGGGGAGCTCCCGCAGATGTCCCAGAGTCTCTCCGGGCAGTGCACCCCCCCCCGAAATGCAGCTGCCGCAGGGGGGGGTTAACCCCCCCCCAGGGCAAACCACAGCTGCTGCTGCGGCAGGGGCGTTGGCCGGCATGCCTGTCGCTGGGGCTGCTGCTGGTGGCGCTTACGCTGCGCTGGGCCCGGCGCGAGTTTGGGGTGGGTACGGCGCTTGTTGCCGGTGTCGGCCTGGCGGTGAGCTGGTGGCCAATTGTGTTTAGCCGCATCGGCATTCGGCCGATATTGGAGCCGGTGCTGCTGCTGCTGTTTGCCTGGTTTTGGCCCAAACGGCCGTCGCTGGCGGGTCTGTTTTTGGGGCTGAGCGTTTACAGCTACACCGGAGCGCGGGTGGTTTTTGCCATTCCTGCGCTGCTGGCGGCTTATTACTTGTTAACGCAGAGGCGCAGAGGAGCAGAGGGCGCGCGTTGGCGGCCGGCTCTGGCTGTGTTGGTCATGGCTCTGCTGGTGGCGCTGCCCCTGTTTTTGACGCTGCGGGCCGACCCGTCTTTACAGCAGCGGGTAGATCAGCTGGCAGAGCCATTGGAAGCCTTGCAGGCCGGTGATCCGGGGCCGATTTTGCAGAGCACGGTCAGGACGCTGGGCATTTTTAGCTTCACGGGCGATCCGCGCTGGACTTACACGCTGCCAGAGCGCCCGCTGTTTGACTGGGGAACGGCCGTTTTCTTTTATGCTGGCTTGCTGTTGGCCCTTTGGCGCTGGCGCCAGCCGCGCTATGCTTTTGTGCTTATTTGGCTGGCCGTAACTCTGGTGCCCAGTGCGGTAACGCCACAGTCACCCAGCACGGTGCGGCTGGTGGGGGCGCTGCCGATCGTTTATCTGCTTGTGGGGCTGGGAGTGACGGCCGTGTATCGTTTGCTGGCAAAGGCGAGGCCAGCGCCTGCCCGGCAAGCCTTGCTTCGCTCTCTGTTTACGCTGCTGCTGGCTCTTCTGCTAAGCGTGAATGTGTATCGCACTATCAATGATGGATTTATTCGCTGGCCCCAGGCCGAAACCACGCGCCTTAGCCATTACCAGACCGTGTTGCTAGACATAGCTCACCATATGCAGGCCAATCCAACCGAAAACGCAGTGGTGGCCGAGGCTTTTTATGAGCCGATCGATCGCGACTCGCTTATTCGCAATTTGGGCTGGAATCCGCAAGCGCGGTGGGTGCAGACGGGGCCTGAGGTGGCCGGGGCGGTGGTGCTGCCCGCGGGTGGAAACGGCCGTCTTTACGTCCCAGAATTTGCGGCCGTTTATCCGTCCTTGTTGGCGGCTGCAGCGGTCGCGCCGGAGCCATTTTTTCGCAGCGAAACGCAGCCCTCATTTGCCGTCTATGAGCTGGGAGAACGGCCGTTTCCTGCCACACTTCTAGAGGAACCAGTTTCATTTGCTTCTATGCTCGAATTAGAAGGTTATGAACCTTTGTCTTCACCTGTAGAGGCAAATGAGATGTTGCATCTCCTAACATTTTGGCGCGTTCAGGCTGACCTGCCTGCTGATTTACGGATATTTATCCATGTTATAGACGAAGCGGGCCAATTAGTAGCACAGCATGATGGATTTGATGCTGCCCCCGAGGAACTGAAAGTAGGCGATACAATCATTCAGCACCATATTATCGATTTGGAGGGAGCGGACGGTTCCTTGGAAGTGCAGGTTGGCCTTTACACGCTGGACGATCAGCAGCGTGTGCAGCCGGTTGGTTTTCAGAGGGAAATCGTTGTTTTAACACAATTACCGTTCGTTGACGGAAAATAAAGCTGTAGGTATATTTGCGATTCATATTTATTAGGACTTGGAGGAAAAAATGGAGTCAACTGAGAAGAGATTTGGATCGCCTAAAGGGCGATTTAAAATATTGCTAACTTTCTTTTTGGCCATAGTGGGGTTGTTTGTAATGATTCAAACCCTGGCCACTTCTATGATCGGGGGCACAATGCCGACATATGCGCAAAGCCCGGTCGTTACATCAACGCTTACTACGGAAGAGAAAATCCAGGCGTACATTGATGCTCACATTATTCCTGGGGATATCATGCCCGAAGCAGAAGAGGCCGTTGTGGAACCTGTAGCGCCTGCTTTTGACATTGACCTGAGTGGGAATACAGGTATGGTGGCCAGCCCTGGAGACGTGGTGGTTTACAGGCTTACCTTGTCCAACGCGGGCAGCTCGGATGATACGTATGAGATCACGTCTGCCTCTGGCTGGGCATCCTCGCTGTCTGGAACGTCTTTTACAGTTCCTGGCGGCTCTTCGACAGAGGTGAGCGTAACGGTCACCGTGCCATCCACTGCAGCGAATAGTGATTCGGATACAGCCGTTATCACCGCCACTTCCCTGACCGATGGATCAGTAAATGCCTCGCTAAGCTTGCTCACAACAACTGGCTCTGAAATAACATATCTGCCGCTTGTGTTTCGCCCGCTTTCGGCTCCAACTTTGTCCGCTACGCGTCCTAACAGCGCCAATGATTGGCAGATGAATTGGACAGATAGCAACAGCAACGTTACCGGGTTTGAGCTGCAACAATCTCAGGATGAAACATTTGCCAGCAATGTGACCACATACAATATGGCAAGCTGCGCATCCAACAAACTGATTGATACCATTCAGGCTTCCGCAAATAATCTTTACCATTTTCGCATTCGCACTTTAAGTGATAGTCAGGCTAGCCCCTGGTCCGATGTTGTGTCAGTTGCTGGAGCTTACTACGATAGTTTCACCAGTAACCAAACTGGTTGGTCCGGCCCCACTCTAAAAGACGGCATCCGACGCTTAACCTACATTGAAAAGGTTGACGCCTGGTACGAAAATAGTGACTGGTTAATTATTCGCGTTGAAGACTCTTGGGATTGGGCAATCGCCAGTCCTATGATGCCGCACCGGAACCGCCCTATGTCATTGAATTCCGGTCAAAACCGGCCAATTTGGGCAACCTGGTTTCTCATGGTTTCGTTTTTGGCGGTGATTGGACGGGCGCGCCCTGTCCGGATTGGAGCACGCTTTTGGGTGCGTATGCCCACGAAAACTGCTTCAATCATTTCTACAATACGAATCTCATCTGGTCTTCGGATACAGATTTGTCACTATTGTGGGAGCGCGTTGATTACCTGGTTTACTGTCCAAACTGTGGGGGCAGCCCGCTGAAGCGATTGGGTGATGTTCCTGATGCTTTGCTTTTCCATCCCAATGCTTCTGACTGGAATACCCATCGTATTGAAGTTCGTGAATCAGGCATTAAGTACTTTTTGAATGGCTCTCATAAGTTCACCTATAACGATACGCGATGGATAGACGATCCCTACTTTGGCGTCTTTGCTTCCGCAGATGAATACAGCAATTCTACATGGCGCTATGATTACATTAGCGTAACACCGTTAGATAACTAACCAGCTTGGTGGTGTGCTAACGCCTTAAAACATAACCTCGGAGGATAATATTTCCTCCGAGGTTTTGTTGTTAATAAGATGAGTAAAGTGGTGATTCAAGCTGTGGGCTCAGAGTGGAGGCGTTTGGGTTGGTTTCTGCTCATTATTTTGTCGTTTTACGGACTGGCAATCTCGGGTCTGACTCGGCTTTCACCCACCTTTGACGAGCAGGGATTTATCACGCGTGGCTTGGGTTATCTGCGTGGTGAAAATCAGCATATGCGGGTCGGCCATCCGCTGGGGCTGAATGCGCTGAATGCCGCTTTGCTGGTGGCGGATGATACCGTACACCTCCCCACCTCAGATCCTTCCTGGCAACTGCCTAACTTTCATCGCCCTTCAGAACTATTTTTGTGGGAAATTGGCAACGATGTAGCCTATGTCATGTTCCTGGCGCGTCTGCCTACGGTCTGGTTAGGGATGCTGCTGCTGGCGTTGGTCGGACGTTGGACGTGGGAAATAACCCGCCAGCGTTGGGCTATGCTGTTGGCAATGGCGCTGGCGGCTTTTGATCCTAACTTGTTGGCAAACGGCCGTCTGGCAACCACAGATTTTGGGCTCACAGTATTTGCCTTTTTGGCTGGCTTTTTGCTGTGGCGCTTTGTGAAACGGCCGTCCTGGGCACGGGCAATTTGGGCGGGAATTGGCTTTGGCCTGCTGCAAAACACAAAGTTCACCGCCGGGCTGTTTGTGCCGCTGTTCGCCCTCGTACTCGTGCTGTTTCTTCTTTGTTGGTATCGGCTAACCGCTGCCGAACGACCGTTGATTAGTCGAAATTCACCCCTGATCATGCTGCTAGTTGCCTATCCGCTGGCCGCCTTTTTCACCCTGTGGGCAGCGTATGGCTTCCAAATTGGCACCCTGCCGGACGGCTTGCCCACCATGCCACAGCTGGCCGGGCTAACCATGCCGCTGTCGCACCATCTGGAGCAGCTGCTAGACATTGGTGGGCGGCTGCAAAAGAGCACGCCTGCTTTTTTAGCGGTCCGTTATTCAGACAGTGGCTGGTGGTATTACTTTCCGGCTGCCTTTTTGCTTAAAACGCCGCTGCCCACGCTCATTTTGCTGCTGGGGGCTGCCGCTGGCCTGCTGTGGCTGGGACTGCAGCGCAGGTTGGCCGGGCGCTGGCTGACGCTGGCGGCGCTGCTTATTCCGCCGCTGGGCTACTTTGGCTTTGCCCTTACTACCGATATTAACCTAGGTTACAGGCATATCTTGCCGACGCTGCCGTATTTTTTTGTCTTTACCGCCGCGACTTGGCATTGGCTGGGGCAAGAAACGACGGTTCCTACAGGCTCCATGCAGCCCGAGTGGCAGCGTTACCGGCCAGTGGTGCTGCTTGTGCTTGGGCTGGTTGGCTGGCTAGTAATCGGGACGCTTTGGCTGCGGCCGCACTATCTGGCGTTTTTTAATGAGCTGGCCGGAGGGCCAGATGGCGGCTGGCGCTATCTGGTGGACAGCAACCTGGATTGGGGCCAGGATTTGGGTCGTTTGAAGGAGTGGATGGACGAAAATGGTGTGGAGCAAGTGTGGTTGAGCTACTTTGGCGAGGGACGGCCGTCTTACTACGGCATTAACTACATGGGTCTGGATAGTTTTCCACCCCGGCTGATGAACCCCCAGGCACGGCCGTTTTATCCGCACGATCCCGCGCCCGGCATTTACGCCATCAGCGCCACCACGCTACAAGGAGTACACTTTGCCAACCACGATATCTTTGCCTGGTTCCGCGAAAAGCAGCCGCTGGGTAAAGCAGGCTACAGCATCTTTTTGTACGAGGTTGAGCCGTACGGCGAGCCTGTCGATGTGGTGCTGGCAGGGGTGCAGCTAGATGACATTGCCGCCGATGATTTTGCCCGCTTGCAAACCAACCAGGTGTCACCGCGGTGGTTGTCCGGCCCTGTTGCTTTTTTGCAGCCTGCGGCTGAGACATTTTGGCTGGTGGTTAATAAGAATTATGACTTAAGTTTGTTGGAAACGGCCGTTTCCCCGCAATCCATCGCTGAAAATGGGCAGTATTCACTCTACCAGGTGCAAAATGAAGGGCAACAGCCGCAGGGGGACACTCTGTTTGAGAAGGATGACCACCAAATTTTGCTGTTAGAAGATCGCCACACATTAATCCCGGAGGAGGATGCTTTGCAGTTCACCACCCACTGGCGTAATGAAACCGGTCCTGTGCCGCTAAAGATCTATGTGCATCTACTGGACGAAAGCGGACAAATTGCGGCGCAGTGGGACGGCCTGGGCGTGGCCTGGGAAGGGTGGCGTAGCGGGGATGTTTTGTGGCAGCGGCATGAGCTTCAGCTCTCGCCCCCCATACCTGCTGGGCAATATGAGCTGCGTGTGGGCCTCTACGATCCGGCCACGGGGGACCGTTGGCAAACGGCCGCTGGCGCGGATTTTGTGCTTCTAGAGACGCTGGAGCTTGGTCCATGATTTTGTCGCGTCGCTGGACGGCCGTTTGGCTGCTGCTCATATTGCTTTTGGCCGCGTTTTTGCGGCTGTGGCAGTTAGACTCTCTGCCGCCGGGCCTCTACCACGATGAAGCTTACAATGGCCTGGATGCGCTCTCACTGCTGCAGGGCAAGACGTTTCCCCAGTTTTATGAGGGCTGGGAACTGTATGCCCAGGAGGCTCACGGTGAAAATCCCCCGCAACCAACGCGCTGGCCCGTTTTCTTTGAGGGCAATTACGGCCGTGAGCCGTTACACGTCTACCTGATGGCCCTCTCCATCTGGCTATTTGACCCGACGCCGTTTGCCGTCCGTCTGGTTCCCGCCCTTTCTGGCGTGCTAGCCGTATTGCTTACGTATTTTGCCGTGAAGGAACTTTTAGCGGTTAGGAGTCTGCACCAGGAAAGTCAGTCTCCAAACTCCACTCTCAAATCTCTCACCCCCTTGCTGGCGGCATTTTTCCTGGCAATCTTGCTGCCTGCTGTCCACTTTAGCCGCTTTGGCATTCGCGCAATGGTCTTTGTGCCCATCGAAATGCTCACCGTCTTCTTTTTCTGGCGTGGTTACAATCTAAGCCAGCGTCCCGTGCCGCCGCGTTACCAGGTTACCACGTCATTTTTAGCCGCTGGCTTCTTCCTCGGTCTGGGCGTCTACACCTATGCGGCTGCCCGGCTTTTCCCCCTGCTGTTTCTGCTTTTTATACTGTTTTGGGCCTGGCGCGACTGGCCGGGCCTGCGCCAAAACTGGCTGAACCTGGGCGGTATGGCGGTCGTTTCGCTCTTGACGGCTTTGCCGCTGCTGCTCTTCTTTTGGCGCTATCCCTACTTTTTTGTATTCCGTATTGCTTACGTAGCCAACAAGGGGCGGGGTGCGGTTGAGGACCAGCCATTGCTGACATGGCTGCTGAACGTGGGGCGGGTGGTGCGCGGTTTGTATTGGCAGGGTGAGACGCATTTGCGACACAATCTGCCGGGACGGCCGTATCTTGATCCGATACAGGCTGCCCTATTTACGCTGGGACTGATCCACGCCGCGCGCCAAAAGCTCAATCCTCGCACTGTTTTTCTGCTGCTGTGGCTAATCGTCATGCTGCTGCCAACCGTTATGAGCGGCGATGCGCCCCATTTTGGCCGGATGACCGGCGCAGCGGGCGTCGTCGCCGTTTTGGCCGCGCTGGGAATGGTCTGGCTGGGGGAATGGTTAATAGTAAATGGTAAACGGTTAATGGTTAGCGATATAAGTTTCCGAAAAACTGTTCACTTTTTACTGTTCACTTTTTACTTCCTGTTACTGAGCGGCAGCCTCGCCTTCACCGTGCGCGATTATTTCGGCCGGTATGCCAGCCATCCTCAGCTTGCAGCTGATTTCTACCTGCCAGACTGGGAATTGGGCAAGCTTGCCGCTGCACAGCCAAGGGGAACGACCGTTTATCTCACGCCCACTCAGGAAGAGATGGCCACGATATATTTTGCGCTGGCTGATCCTGATGGAATTAGGAGCTACTCTGGCACTGGCGAGCTTGTTCCGTCTGGGCAGCCAGACGCAGCGGCGCTGTATTTTGTGCGTCCGGTGGCCAGCGCCACGTGGCAGCAGCTTACAGACTTTTACACGGATTACACAATCGACCAGTCGCGGGATGATTTTTGGATATTGGAAGTTCCACAAAGCGGTTCCCAGGCGCTTGAGGCAATGGTATATGAGGAAACGGCCGTTTCCTTCGCCAACACCATTCAGCTCATAGGCTGGTCAGTGCAGACGGAACAAGATCAGGTGTGGGTAAATCTGGCCTGGCAGGCGGTGGGCGAAATGCCGGTGGCCTATACGGCCTTTGTCCACATGGTGGATAGCCAGGGGCAGGTGGTGGCGCAGCTAGATCGGCAGCCAGATGGCTATCCAACATCCGACTGGCAGCCGGGTGAAGTGGTGGTGGACAGATACATTATTCAGCTGCCCGAGGAGCTTCCGGCCGGACCATTTAGCCTGAAAACCGGATTTTATGAGCTGGCCACGCTAACCGGTCTGGGTGAAACGGCCGTGCTCACAATGAACTTTACCCCATGATGCAGCGACTCTCTTTTGCCCCCAAATGGGGAATCTTTTTTGTGCTTGGTCTGGCTTTGCTGTTGCTGGCAGCCTATCTGGCCCATGCCTTAACTTTAACCGGCGGCGTTCTTGGCGCGCCGCTGGATGATGCCTGGATTCACTTTCAATATGCCCGTAATTTGAGCCAGGGAGAGGGCTTTAGCTACGTGCCGGGTGTACCAACGCCTGGATCCACGGCCCCGCTCTGGACGCTGCTGCTGGCCGGAATAGGTTTGGTCACCGAAAATTTCCTTCTTCCAGCCATGCTGCTCAGCGCAGCCCTCTTTTTGCTTACTATTTGGCTCACCTATCGACTAACGCTAGATATTACACAAAACGTGGGCATTTCGCTGCTGGCTGCGGCGGGTCTGGCAGTGACGGGCCGTATGGTGTGGGCCAGCTGGTCGGCGATGGAGGTGACGCTATTTACGGCCTTAAGCGTGGGCGCTGTGTGGGCTTACCAGCGTCGGGGGCTGAGTGGCTTTACGGCCGTTCTGTTTGCCCTTGCTAGCCAGACCCGGCCGGAAGGGCATGTTTTGTTTGCTCTGGCCGTCCTGGACGTGCTGCTTGCCCGGCGTTTGCCATATGGCGAAGGGGATAGGGAAAAACGGCCAATGACTTCCTGGCGTCAGCTGCTGGTTGCCGTTTGTGTATATGGTGCGCTTCAACTGCCGTATGCCCTGTTTAGTTTGTCTGTTACGGGACGGCCGTTGCCCAATACATTTTATGCCAAAGCCCGGCAAAGCACGCTGTATAGCTGGCGCACGCTGCGCGAGACGCTGCAATACCATTGGGCCGACAACTGGCTAACATTGCTGCTGCTGCCCTTTAGCTGGCAGACTTTGTGGCGGCGCAACCGGTTGGTAGGGAGCTGGCTTGTGGGTCTGTGGCTGCTGCTGCCGCTGATTGTGCCGTTTTTGTGGCATCACGGCCGTTATACCATGCCGCTGCTTCCTTTTCAGATGATTGCGGCGGCGGTGGGTCTTCATTGGCTGGCGAGTAAATTTTGGCAAGAACAGCAGGCGCTCTGGCTGGCCTTAGCTGGGCTCTGGCTGGCAATTGGGCTGTATGGGGCACCCTATTGGGCCGGAATGTTGGGCTACAATGCCCGCGAAATATTGGACATTGACGTGGCCTTAGGCGAATGGCTGGCAGCAAACGTGCCTGCGGACGAAACCGTGGCCGTAGACGACATTGGCGCCATTGTATTTGAGGGACCACGGCCAATTGTTGACCTGAATGGGCTGGTGTCGCCGGAGATGTGGCCGGTGCTGGATGATGCCGACCCACCGACAGCCGCTATGCGCTTTCTGGCTACAAACGAGGTGCGTTATCTGGCCATTTTCCCCGACTGGCATCCGCTGCTGGTTAGCGATCCCACCATTGCCCGGCCGCTGCAGCGCTTCACCACAGATACACACTCGATAATTTTCGCTCAGGAGGCGGTGGTGTATGAGATGGATTGGCCCTACCGCCAGCAAATTGCGCCGCAGCACGTGGAAACGGCCGTTTTCGCTGAGCGCATTGCCCTGCGTGGGTATGATTGGCTGGCAAATGAGCAAGCGATTGAGCTAACACTCTATTGGGAGAGCCTTACGGCCGTTGCCGAAAACTACAAGGTTTTTATTCACGTTGTTGATGAAACTGACGCCATTGTGGCCCAGGTGGACCGTCTGCCGGTCAACGGTCTGGCCCCCACCTGGCGCTGGCAGCCCGGAGACCTGGTGCGCGATATCTACCAGATTCCTTTGCCGCCGGAACTGCCGTCGGGTCAATATCAGGTGCGGGTGGGACTGTATACAGAGGCGAGCGGCCGTCTGTTGCGCAGTGACGCTTCATCTCCCGCTGATTATGCTATTTTGCTAGAGTGGCAGCATCGGCCATCTATCGGGAACTAGACTGTTTCTGCGTGCCGCGTCGCCATAGGACGATGAGCGCAATCAGGCTGCCGAGCAGCGTGAGCCCGCTGATGATGGCTGCCCCAATGAAATCTGGCGGCCAAAATGAGAAAACGACAGTGTGCGACCCCGCAGGCAGGGCAACGGCGCGCACCAGCGTATTAGCCAGATACACTGGCGTGTCCTGCCCATCCACAGTGGCGCGCCAGCCGGGATAGTAGGTATCGGCCAAAAGCAGGAAGCCGGGAATATCGCTATTGGTCGCTATTTCTATCCGATTCAGGCCATAGTTTGTGATAGTGACGTCGCTGCTGACGCTGGCAGCAGCGCCCAACTGTGTGGGCACCTGGTTTCCCGTGGGTTCCAAAATGACAAGCTTGTCAAGCTCGGTGGCGTGGTTAAGAACGGCCGTTTCTGCCGCCTCTTTGCTGTGGGCCACAATTGCCTGTGGAACAAAGTAGGCACGCTCAAAGGCGTCAGGGTTCCGATAAATTTGTGATTTGCCATCTTCAAATGCAAGGTTAGGCCGAGGCAGGTAATAGGTTGAAAAGGCAGGATCTCCAGCCGCGTTTGTGCCCAACTGTACCTCGCCCTCTCCCTGAAACGTGATTTGGAACAAAAAGCTGCGCCCCCATTCCGAAGGCAGCGCCTCAAAGTAGAAGGCATTTTCTGCTTCAGGGGCAATCTGGTTAACGTCTAGCGAGCTGTTCGCTAACTCTAAAACCCCATCTGCGGTAAAAATTCGCACAATTAACTGACCGGATGAGGCGGCAACGGGCCGCAGCCATAGGTCCAGGCGATGTAGACCAGCGTCAGGCATAGCAAGGGGGTGTTGGATTGGTTCGTTGGGAGCAAGGGTATGCCAGATATCGGTGCTTTTCTGGGCAGGCCCTTCTGCCGGTTGGCTGCCCCAGATGTTTTTTGTGGTGACAATGTAGCGCGTATTAATTGCGTCGAGCAGTGGGGAGTTTAGCCCGGTTAGCGGCATAAGGAAACGGCCGAAACGAATGCTGTCCTCGCCCTCCGCCAATTGCAGGTATCTGGTGGTATTTTGCCAGACTCCAGGCTCATAGCCGCTCACGTTGGGAATCGCGTCAATGAGCGAGGTGTTGGGAATATAGACTATGTTTTCTGCTGGCGTGGCAATGCGATACGGCGTCGGTTCGGCGTGGAGAAAGTTGGCAACGGCCGTATCGCTGAACCAGTTGTCCAGTGAGGCGATGGTGTTGTAATCATGACCAAAATAAAATAAATCCAGCACAATAAAGAGGAGCGTTAGCGGTACAAATAAGCGCGGAGTCAACCAGTTATTTAGGCGGGCCCCAAGCAAAGCAAAGGCGATTAATAAGAGCGCCGCGGCGGTTACTGTTTGCGGCCGTAAATAGGCCCAGGTTTGCTGCACCTCGGCCCGATAAACCCAAAAATAGGTGCCGCAAAGCGCAACGAGAAGCATAACCAAAAAAGTGCTGTATTGCAGCAGTTGCTTTCTGTTCGGCAGATTTTCAACTTTCTGCAAATGGTCTATGCTCAGCGCGGCCAGAACGGACACGCTGACGACAGTGAAAAAAATGGTTCGGCTAGGGAATAAGCCGTTGAATACGGGCAAAGCGTGCAGCAGGTAATAAAGGGGTGTGCGTACTGCCCACAGCAGGCCCAAAAGTCCCCAAATTGAAAAGAAGATCGTCCAGCGGTCGCGCCGCAGCCAGATGGCTAACCCTGCCAAAAGCACGGGCATCAGCCCCAGGTAAAAGGTTGTTTCGTTGTAATTTTCCGTCCCCCACCAGTTGCTTTGTACCGGGGTTCCAAAAAAATTGGGAATCACCATCACCACCAGGCGATCCCACAGCGAAAAGGTGAGAGATTCTGCGAAGGTGATGGGTTGTCTGTGCGTGTGACCCAAATAGTTAAAGGCTGGAAGCACCTGGATGAGGGCAACGGCCGTACCAATGCCTAACGACAGAATGACGGATAGAAAAATTAATTGGCGCTGTTGTTTATCCTGCGACTGTTTGAACAAGGGAAACAGTCGCCACAGCAGGTAAATTGCCACCATCATGCTGGTAAAAAGCGTCCAGTTCCAATGTCCGCCCAACCAGGGCACGGCAAAGAGTATCCCGGAAAAGATGCTTAGCATTAGAACTTTTTTTGATGCGCCCGTCGTTTGCTCTAACTGGGAGGTTATTTTCTCGACCAGCCACAACTGTAAGGGTAGCCAGATTACGGCTGCATGCACAACCTGCCATTCCAACCAGACAATCATAAAACCGTTGAAAGTGTAAATAATTGCCCCGCCTAGAGCAGCCAGGTGGCTTAGCCGAATCTGGCGCAAATAGGCCAGCATAAACAGCCCGCCTAAAATCATTTGCCCGATGACTGTGGCGTCAACGGCCGTTGGCAGCGGCAGCAAATAGTAAAGCAAGCTCAGCGGGTACCACATGCCTGCCTGTGTATTGTAGGTAAAGGGGTATCCGGTAAAAACATACGGGTTCCACAAAGGAAGTTCACCGGCACGGATGGCGTTGGCCATGAACCGCTTTACAGGAATGATGTAGTTGACCACGTCGATGAGCATAAAGTTATGCACGGTCACGGTCTGGTTTGGCTCTTGCCAGGGGGGCCAGGACTCCGTAATGATGTCCAGCGGAGCAAGCATTTTGTCAGGAGAAAGCGCTGGGGCAACAAAAAGTAAAATTAGGGCAATGAGGGCCAAAGCAACGAGGAAGTTGGCGGCGAATGGGCGATTGCGTAGTTTTTCGAGCATAGCGTATTTTAACAACCTTTAAAATTAGGCGAAGTAGCGTTTGCTGTACCAGATACTCTTACAGGATTGGCTTTCATGGCAGCGTGAATTCTTTAAGAACGATATGGTCGCTGCCATTGGTGAGCAGCCGCGTTCCGTCACGGGCGTCGTACAGGCCAACGATGAGCGTGTAACGGCCGTTTGCCAAATTCAGCGGTAGAGAAAGCAAATAAGGATCTACCACGACCTCTTTTGGCTGCCAGCAGGTTGGCGGCCACTGCCCATTGACCGGCCAGTTGTCTTGCTGGGCCACAAGCTGCCCACTTTCATCTAAGAGCTGAGTAAAAACGGTATACGGCCGTAAGGTGCCGCCATCGGACTGCCAATAGAGCGAGAATGAAAACTGGCTGCCTGGCGTCAGATTTGTGGCGGGTAGATCGGCTCCTAGCAGGGTGATGGTTTTGGGCGTGCCGATGGTTTCTAGAAAGGTGGCGTTGACGGCCGTTTCTGGTGCTTTGTCTTCTGGCTGGATCGGCCTTTGGGCCACCACAATCACCGGGCGCACCGGCTGCCAGGCCAGCCCCACGCTGATCGTCAGAGCCACTTGTGCAGCCACAATTAACAGATGCCATTTTTGTGGTATCCAGTTAGCCAGCGCCGCCGCTGCCACAATCGCCAGCAGCGGCATAAAGAAGAGCCAGAGCCGCCCCACCTCGCCCCGCGCTGAGCCGGAGAAGTTGAGAACAATTATCAGGGCCAAAAGTGACATGGCCAGCAAATGTAACTGCCCGGGCTGGCGGCGGCGAAAGGCTTTCGCCATTGCGCCGATTGCCAGGGCAAAGCCAAGCAGCAGCGGCCAGCCAGCATACACTAATAAATCGACCAGGTTCCAAACGAGCCACCAGTCGTAGCGACGCAACAGCGTGACGAGCGTGTAGTGTTGCGATAGCCCGGTCTGAACGATGGACCAGGGCGGCACGCGCCAGCCTAGCCAGAGCAGCAGCCAGAGCGAAAGCCCGGCCAAAGCCAACACGCTGCCAACTTCGAGGAGAGGCTGGGCTCTTAGTTGCTGCTTGCTCCATAGATCAAGAAGCAAATAGAGAGCAATGGGCAGCGCCAGGGCCAGGTTGCCCAAACTAAGAAACGTGAGCAGAGAGTAGAGCAGCCCAGCCAAAGCGTACCAAAGGAGTTTGCCGCTCTCCTGACCATGAGCCAGAAATAGAAACAGCAGCAATACCAGAGGCGGGTAAAGCTGCACCACCTTGGGCGCAAAGAGGATGAGTGACGGAATGGCGGCAATGAGCAGGGTTGCCAGACGAGCCTGAGATGGTTCTAACCAGCGGCGGGCCAATGCGTAGCCGGGCCAAACGGTGAGGGCAGCAGATAGCAGGGGTAGCAAGGACCAGGTCACCAGGGCGGCGGCAACGGAAAACGGCCGTTCCAGCAGCCACAAATCCATACAGCGCCCTGGATACACCAAGCCAGCCATTTTGGCAGAAAGTTCGGGGAAACGGGCAAACAGCGCAGCTGTGAGGTTGTTGGCCAAAATCAGCCCGGGCGGGTGGGTGCGAGCGTGTTCCGCCGCAAAAGTGGGCATGAGTTCTGGATAGGTGCGGAGGGCGGCATTGAGGTCTGTTATGTTGATGGCTGGTTCAAAGTAGCCGCCAGACAGATTAGAAAGGGTGCGATCTACCAGTTCGGCCACCACTGGCTGTTGGTCTGCCCAGATAAGCGCCAATTGAAGAGTAATCATGGTGCCGCTCAAAAGCAGCAGTGCCAGGGCATCACGTTTGCGCCGGACGGGTTGGCGTAACCACCATGCCCCCACCAGCAGAAGAAGCAGCCCGGCCAAAGCGGGCAGCCACCATTGGGAAAACGGCCGTAAAAAATAGGGCCAATACCATTCGCTCGTTTCTGGGGCCGGGCCTCGCAGCCAGGGCAGGCCATCTGTAAAAATAAGCAGAATAAGTGCCAACGTGGGCAGCAAAAGAAAAGATAATCGACGATTCATAGCAACTAAAAACCGAGCTTTTCCCGAAAAAGCTCGGCTCAGGGAATGTTACCATGATTTTTAGAAAAATCAGCGGTAGTCGCCAATTTGGCATAGGCATGATACAGTCGCCACCCGAATTGAGAATCATATGATAAAAGCTGTTCGAACATTTTGGCCCTGGCCGGGCTTTTTGCTGCTAATTTGCCTTTTTCTGGGTGCTTCCTTGCTGCCGGGCAAAGTCTTGCTGCCGCTGGATGTGGTGGTGCAGGCGTGGCCGCCGTGGCAGGGGCCAAACCAGTTTGTTGCCGTGCACAATCCATTGATTACGGACGTGGTGGACTATATTTTCCCGGTCAAGTCGTTTGTGGCAGAGCAGGTGAAGTTGGGCAATTTGCCGCTGTGGAATCCTTATGTGCTGGGAGGCTATCCACTTACGTACAATACCCAGGCAGGACTTTTTTATCCTTTGTCAATTTTTTACTATCTGCTGCCACCGACTACGGCCGTTGATGCCGTTATTTTTGCCCAGCTATTTTTAGGAGCCGCGTTTATGTTTGCCTTTTTGCGCCAGCTGCGGCTGCGGCGCGTGGCGGCCTGGGTGGGCGCAGCCGTTTTCCTGTTCAATGGCATGATGGTTGTATGGCTGGAGTGGCAGGTTGTGCATGCGGCCGTTATCTGGCTGCCGCTACAGCTTCTATTCTTGGAGCGAATTGCCCAGAAATGGGAAGGGTGGCCCGGAGAGCCAGAAAATGGCCCTGGATTTTGGCTAACGGCACCAGAAGCGGTTGGTGCCGGGGTGGCTTTTGCCATTCCCTGGTTGGGCGGGCATTGGAACTGGACCCTGTATGGCAGCATGACGGCCGTTTTGTATCTGCTGTGGCGTTGGGGGCCATTCTTTTGGCGGGCTAAAAATTGGCGGCAGCGCATGGGGGTGTGGGGAACGGCCGTGTTCGTGTTGATTCTGGGGATAGCTCTGTGTCTCATTCAAGTGTTGCCTGCCTTTAATTATTTGCTGCGGGGCCACCGTGATGCCTTTACCTTTAGCGAATCGCTGCGCCTTGGCCTTAAATCTTCGGCAGTGGTCGCGCTGATTCCAGATTTTTTTGGCAGTCCTGTTAGCTATGATTGGTGGGGACAGACCAATTATAACGAAACCGCTTTTTACATAGGGCTGCTGCCGCTGTTTTTGGCGGCTCTGGCGATCTGGCTACGACGGGACCGCATTTCGCTGTTTTTTGCCGCGTGGGGGGGCGTAGGGTTGCTTTGGGCCCTGGGAACACCGCTTTACGGCCTGCTTTACTTGCTGCCGGTATTTAATGGACTGTGGCCGAGCCGGGCCATGACGGTGCTGTTGTTTTGTTTGGCTGTTTTAAGCGCAATTGGCCTGGATGCGCTGCTGGCACGGGGAGTGGCATGGCAGCCAGTGCGGCAAGTTGTCTTGGGCGTGACTTTTGTGTTGATAGGGATAGCCGCAGGGTTTTTCTGGTGGTATCGTCTAGATTGGAGCGCTTTACGACCTGACTTGTTGTGGTTTGGCCTCTCTTTGTTTGTGTGTGTGGCGATATTGTGGTTAGGCCCTAATCGCCTACGGCCGTCTGGTTTTGCTGTGTTGGTGGCAGGTTGGGTGGTAATTGATCTATTTTGGCTGGGGCACGATTACAATACCGTAAGTGATGTAGCAGATTTGTACCCTGCAACAGAAACGGCCGCATTTCTTCACAATGATGCTGAACAATTTCGGATTACCACATTGCCGGAAGGGGTAGCCTACCCGCCCAATACGGCGTTGCAAGCACGGCTGCAAAATTTGAGCGGCTATGAACCGGCAATCCTGCAAAACGTAGTAAACTACGTTCAGGCTGCGGAAGGGGGGGAAGCCATCTACTTTGAGCGAGAGTTGATGCCGCTGCGCGGCCTGGATTCGCCGTTGATTGACGCTTTAAACGTTAAATACGTGGTTGCTATCAGCGATTGGTACCAGGATCAGTCCGTTTTAGGTGAGAAGCAAGAAGCGCTTGTTCAATGGTTGCTGCTGTCGGCTGATGGGGCGTTGTCACGGCCGTTTAGCATGCCAGATGCGGGGCTGCACCGCCTGGACGTGCCGCTGCGGTTTGCGCCGGATGCCACGGGTGAAGTCACTGTACGCATTTTTTCAGCCGATGGGGGGCAGGAGTTTGCCCATGCGACCTGGCAAGCGGGCCAGCCACCAGAGGATGATTGGGCCAGCTTCTATTTTGGGGCTTTTCCCTCTGAGTGGGGGCGAGATTTTTTATTCACGGTCTCCTTTGATGGGTCTGGGCAGGTGGAGGTTGGTAGTGCATCAGACGGACTGGCTTATCGCACTTACTATTTGCCTCGACCGCAGTTAGTTCATGAAAGTGGCAAAACGCGCGTTTACCTGAATGAAGGTTATTTTCCTCGGGCCTATGTGGTGCCAAAGGCCGTTCCGGCAGCAAATGAGGTAGAAGCCCTGGCTTTGGTGCAGCAGCATGCTGAATCGCTGCAGGAAACGGTTGTGTTAGAGACGCTAGGTAAAGAGGAGCCGCCAAGGTGGCAAACGGCCGTAACCTCTGCCAGCAAAGTCGCCATCAGCCACTATGGCCTAAACGAAGTGGCGCTAGATGTGGTGCTGGATGACGCTGGCTTTGTGGTATTGGCAGATACGTTTTACCCAGGTTGGCGCGCGACCGTTGATGAACAGGAAACGCCGGTTTACCGAGCTAACAGCGTGGCGCGAGTTGTTTTTGTGCCCGCTGGCAGCCATACCGTCACGTTTTCATTTGTGCCCAATGACTTTTTGTGGGGAGCGGCCGTTTCTGGGTTGGCACTGCTGCTTGCCTGTGTGGTTGCTGGCTGGGGGTGGGCGAGAAGCCGAAGATGATGGGCGAGAAGCGATGGCTGCTCCTTATTCTGGCCGTTTATGCAACTTTGGCGCTGGCTTATTCCTGGATAGTGCCCTTGGGTGAGTCACCGGACGAAGTGGACCACTTTTTGTACGTGCGCCATCTGGTTGAGGCACGCGCGATTCCCATAATGCATCCTGTTGCGGCAGATAACGTAACAATGGAGGCTAATCAGCCACCGCTTTTTTATCTGTTGAATGCAGTTGTGAATGCGCCGTTTCCTATGACTGCGTCAGCCGATTTTCCCTTGAACGACTGCTTTACTTTCAATTCCAGTGATGGAGGACGCGCCCACTTTTATTTGCATGAGTCAGCCGAGCAGCATTTCTTTTCTACTGATTATCTGGCTTTTCGCGTAGCGAGGATGCTGTCTGTTTTTTTAGGGACCATAACAATTGGACTGGCTTACGGCTTAGGCCAGCAAATGCAGTTGGCTGGCAGGCATTCGGGGCTGCTGGCCGCAGGCTTCCTGGCATTTAATCCCCAATTTATTTTTATTACCGCCAGCGTAAATAACGACGTGTTAACGGCCGTTATTGGCGCGACCCTGGTCTACTATTCGATCTTGGCAAGTCGAAGTCCAACAATAAAGCGTTTTGTGGGATTGGGCATTCTTATGGGGCTTGGGCTGCTAACGAAATATGCGCTCATTGCTTTCTGGCCGCTGCCACTGCTGGCCGTTTTGCTGGGTAGTAGAAACGGCCGTTTGCCACGAACCTTGCAGTATGGTGCAATTGTATTTGGGCTGCCTATCCTGATTGCAGGCTGGTGGTACATACGAGCCTTTCAGCTTTATGGTGATCCTCTAATCTGGGATGTCCATTTGCAGGCCAAGGGTGGGGAAGTGCTGCGCACGTCAGCGTTTACCTGGGCCGATTTGCGTGACTTTGCGGTCATTCATTTTCAGTCGTACTGGGCCTGGTTTGGCTGGTTAAAGATTCAGGCGGCGGGGTGGATTTATAGCCTGCTGGCCGTCGGTGTTTTCATGGCTGCTGTTGGTCTACTGCTGTTGTTGCGTGATGCTTTGAAAGAAGCGCGAAAGGCCGAAGTTAATGGATTATTGAAGTCTATTCATACTTTTCCTGGGTTAACGGCCGTTTTATTCAGTAGCTTGGCCGTGGCTGCCATTTACACATCTCTGTTTCGCTATATTCAGACAATTAACTGGTCCGGCTACCAGGGGCGTCTGGCCTATGCTGCTGCCGCGCCCATTGCCGCCCTGCTGGCATTGGGTTGGGGGCGTTTGGCCGGGGCTGTTGGCCAAACGCGCAAGGGCATCTTGCTGATTAATATGTTGCCGGTCGCTTGCCTGGGCCTGTTGGCTCTAAGCAGCCTGGCACAGCTAAACACCGCGTTTGCGCGGCCAGCGCTTTACACGCCTCCCACCAGCTGGACGCGCGTTTGCCAGTCACCATCCCCTGATATTTATATTGAGGCGGTTAGTTATCCGCCAGTTGTGGAGCCGGGTGAGCCGTTAACCGTTTTACTGAGCGGTTATGGAGACCAGGAAGTAACGGCCGTTGGCGAAGTGGCGCTGCTAGACTGGGAGGGCATTTTGCTGGATACGGCCGTTTCTGATTTGTCCTGGGCTGTTGGGACGCCGGTCACAGACACGGTGCATCTGGTGGTGCCACAGGCCACTTTGCCGATGCGGGCGCGCCTTGTGTATTTTCTCGGAGATGAGTTCATTACGCTGGGACAACTCAAAATTGCGGCTGGGCAAACGGCCGTGCCTATTTCCACACAAGCAGTCAGCGCAAACTTTGCTGAAGAGATAAGGCTGCTTGGCTACGATTTGCAGACAGGGTCAGACGTCATCCGTCTGGCAACCTATTGGCAACTGTTGCACGCCACGGCTGAAGATTTTACGATTTTTGTACACTTACTAGATGAGAATGGCGTATTAATAGCGCAGCAAGATGCCCAGCCCCAGGGCGGACGCTATCCAACGTCAATTTGGGATGTGGGAGAAGTTGTTATGGATGAGGCTGTCCTGAGCTTTTCAGCAGACGCGCAACCGGCAGAGATTATTATTGGTTTGTATCATCAGGCCACGCTGGAGCGTTTGCCTCTGGTGGGTGAGGTTGTGGGGGATACGGCCGTAGGCCAATCCACCCACATCCTGTTGCCGCTCCAAAGGTGACAGTCACTTCAAAAAGGCGAAGTGACTGTCCTTAAGCTATTTTCTAAACTTTGTTAACCTCAGTTGGTCGGGATGCGGTAAACAGATACGGACGCTGGGGTCAAACAACTCTTGTAGCACTGGTTTAAATCATTGCAATTCACTACAGAGTTTTCGTTGGTAACGTAAACGTATAGTGAGACGGGGTCCGTAGCCACGCTAATGGGCATATTTCCAGTAGGCAGCGTTCCCACCACTTCACCCCAGCGTAGTACAGTCACCGTATTGCTCTCCTGGTTGGTAACAAAGGCATATCCAGAATCCTCATGAACAGCCACGTCCCAGGGTGAATCGCCCGTGGGCACATTGCCTAATAAATTAGGGCCGCGCAAGACAGAAACAGTGTCTCTTTCAGGGTTGGTCACGTAAGCTAGGGACGCATTTCTGTCAACAGCAACATTTCGCGAAGCGCCGGAGGTGGTAAAGGAAGTGATTTGCTTTGTATCCAGATCCATAACGGAGATATTGTAGGGATATTGGCTATTGGGTGAAGAGTGAGCCGTATACAGGTAGCGGCCTATTTCATCCAGGCCCATTTGGTCTGGTCCCCAGCCCATCTGGAAACTGTCGATGACGGCCGTATCTTCGATAATAAACATGTATCCGAGCTCAAAGTTAGTTACGTATACCAGTCCGGTTATAGGGTCTACCTTAACATCTAAAATCCAGCCTTTCATGAGTGGGATGTTGGCTACTTGCTGCGTGCCATTGACTACCTGCACAACGCCTCCGCCACCGATGTAGGTAATATAGGTATACCCATTCACTGGGTTGTAAGCAGCGGCATATGGCTCGCCGTAGGCACCCGGCGTAGCAGGGGCAGCCTCGATAGTATCGACGAGCTGGGTCCCCTGAAAATAAGAGACACCACCGTGCAGGTTGGTAACAAAGCTTTTACTATCCATTGGTGAAGAGCTTACCAATGTAGGCCATTCACCGGTTGTAACAGTGCCAATTAGCGCGCCATCTTTCAGGACAGATACATTATCACTCTGGTGGTTTGCCACGTAGGCAACTCCTGTGACGGGGTTGACGCCTATTTCTCTTGGGCACAAAGCGCCGGGCAAGGGGACGTTGGCGACAAATTCGGGAGTCAGATAAACAATAGGTTTGTTAACGAGCGGTAGGTAAAGCGTTGAGTCTGGGGTGCCTGTTGGTTGAGCTTGAATTCTATTTGTATGGCTAAGGGTGGCTACTGTAACTAAAAGTAAAAGAGGGACTGTGAGGGTAATTAGGTTTATAAACGTTTTTTTTGCAGGCTTAAATAAAGCGGACAAGCTAGACATTTTTGGGGTTCCTTACGTGGTAAAAGATTATGGGCGTTGCCACATAAAATCGCTAAGTCTAGCAATATCTAATTACTTGTCAAACAATAGAGATTGAATTGCAACGCTCCCACTGGGCGTGTCTTGGCCGCTAATTTTTACCCATATTTTTGACTTTTGTTAGAATCTATTTGCGGTCTCTAATTAAGAGCAGGGGCTGGAGTAAAGGTAAAAAGGATGCAAAACTGAGCAGTGCAAAATCATAATATGCACAAGAAAACCCGGCAGAAACGGCCGTTTCTCTCCCCGCAACTAATCCTTCGTATAGCAGTAATTAGCTTGCTTCTGCTGCTGTGGGGGCGCTTGCTAGATACAGCCAATCGACAGTCAGTAACCTTTGATGAGGGCCTCCATTTATTACACGGCGTGCTTTTTTGGCAGAAAGCTCAGCTCTACAGCGTGGTGCAAAACCCACCGCTCATCAACGCACTCATGGGGCTGCCTGTTCAGCTGCTGTTCCGCCCGGTTTTGCCTGCGTTTGAGCCCACGGCCGTTTTTCAAGATTGGCTAACGGTAAGCCAGAGCTTTGTTTGGCAGGTTAACGACAATGGCTTGCAGCTTTTGTGGTCGGCCAGGTGGATGGTGATGATGCTGACAATGCTGTTGAGTGCGCTGGTGTGTCGCTTCGCCGGTCAGCTGTTTGGCTGCCTACGAGCAGGATTGTTGGCCCTTTTTCTGGTGAGCTTTGATCCGAACATTGTGGCCCACGGCGCTTTGGCCACAACTGATTTAGGGATTGCCTTCTTTTTACTGCTGGCGGTGTACCTTGTCTGGTCATATTGGCGACAAGTGGGTAAACGGCCGTATCTTTTATTTTGGGCAGCAGCTACAGGGTTGGGCCTCGCTTTTTCGGCCAAGTTTTCGGCCGTAATTCTTGTGCCCGCGCTATTTTTGCTGATTCTCTATCGCAATGTGAAGGAGCGCAGCGCATGGCAGAGACGGATTAAGGAATTTTCTGTTGGTGCGATTTGGGTGGTGGTTGGAGCCGTCATTTTTCTCAGCCTCTATCGCTTTCAGTGGCATGCTTTACTTACAGACTTTCAGCTGCAACAAGAGCACCAGCTCTCAGGACATAGCGCCTTTTGGCACGGGGAATTGTCTAAAGAAGGCTGGTGGTATTACTTTCTCCTTACGTTTCTTATCAAAACACCGCCTGCGACGTTGCTGCTTATTTTTGGTGGAGTGCTTTTGGCGCTGCGGCCGAATAGCTGGCCTTCGTGGTCGTCAATTTGGGTGCTGCTGCCGGTTTTCGGCATCTTTGGTTCAGGTTTTGTGAGCCAGGTTAACATTGGCTACCGCTATCTGCTGCCAGTGCTGCCGCTGCTAATTGTGCTATCGGGGAATGTGGTGACGTCCTTTGCCCTGCAACGGTGGCTGCAAAGCAAATTGTCCTTTAGCACCACGCGCTTTGGCTGGGGAATAATTTTGCTAAGCCTGTTTATTTCCTCAATCACAATTCATCCTAATTACCTGGCATATTTTAATATTCTGGTTGGCGGTCCAGCTAATGGCTGGCAGTGGCTGGTTGATTCTAATCTGGACTGGGGACAAGATTTGATTGCCCTGGCCGCCTACGAGGAGCAGCATTTGTCGGAGCCGTATCAGGTAGCCTGGCTGGGAACCGCACCGCTCCACGCTTACGGCATTAAATACGGCCGTCCCATGCCCATCTGGCCCCAAGGACGAGAAGATCCTTTGACAGATCCATTTTATCCTCCGTTGCCTGCGCCGGGCACCTATGTTTTGAGCGCCACACAGCTTCAAGGTGTCTATTTGAAGAACCAGTCCCGCTTTGCCTGGTTTTTAGATCAACAACCGACAGATCGTGTCGGTTATTCGCTTTTTGTTTTTGATGTACCCTCAACTGGCCCAAAGGTAGGGTTGGGCTTATCTGGCCTGGGTCCGGCGATGATTGCCCCAGACGACTACATGACGGCTTTTGCCTCTAATGACGTGCGGGCGCGCTGGTTTGATGCGCGTACTAGTTTTCTGTGGCCTGTGGGCCAGAGTGACAAGGTATGGACGGCCGTTGGCGATGGTCATTTGCCCGAAAACGCACTAATCACCTCACTATACCCGCAAGATGGGCCAACTTTG
>JBHIWP010000049.1:0-22552 GCA_041987425.1 Promineifilaceae bacterium (SeqCode)
CTCACGCTGCTGGTAACGTTCGGCGTCAACGCCGACGTTGCCAGCAGCGTGGCGGGTGGCGTGGCGGTTGGCGTGGCGGGTGGTGTGGCGGTTGGCGTGGCGTTTGGCGTGGCGGTTGGCGTGGCGGGTGGTGTGGCAGTTGGCGTGGCGGGTGGCGTGGCGTTTGGCGTGGCGTTTGGCGTGGCGGGTGGCGTGGCGGTTGGCGTGGCGTTTGGCGTGGCGGGTGGTGTGGCGTTTGGCGTGGCGTTTGGCGTGGCGTTTGGCGTGGCGGGTGGCGTGGCGGGTGGCGTGGCGTTTGGCGTGGCGTTTGGCGTGGCGTTTGGCGTGAGCTTTATAGCAGGCTATTTTCGGATGATTATCTACCCCATTGAATTACTCTACCAATTTATTCTATCTCGTTCAAGCAGTGCAGCCCCGCATATGGCACTCCGCATTTTGCCAAATTCTCCTGTATATTGGGATGAACTCGTTTGGTTTCCTTTGTTAGGCCTGGATAAACATCTAGTCACGGCAAGTAAAGCTAATCGGCATGAAGCTGCTGCTGCCATCGGAGAGGTAGCCAGTTCTTTTCGCCAGGGTTGGGCTGCCCGCAATGCTTTACTGGAAATAACTGCTCAGGATATTGAACTTAGCCAGGATCTGTCTGGTATAGTGGCCGCTGCAACTCAATTGGCGTGGCTGCCCAGTCGCTTGCCCCCTGAATTGGAGAATATCTTGCCCGGTATTCGGCAAATTGCAGAACGTACGCGTTCCGCTTTAGAAAGCGAAACTACTAGCTACCGATTTGAACAGCTACAAAAAGTGCTTCAAGACATCAGGAAATTGCGCAGCTCGCAAGCGTTTGGCTATGGTCAGCGCGGGGCGCGCCTGGCGGCTGCTCTGGGCAATTGGGAACGCGTCCTGGAAAATGCTCTAATAGAAACAAAACAGCAAGCTGAGGGTTTTGGACTCATTAATTATTACGTGGTTGGTAATCCGCTTATTGATGGAAGTCGTGTTTTTAAAGGCCGTCGCGATATTTTTGTTAGATTGGAACGTGAGCTGACTATGCAGCCTGAAACCCGCCCGGCCATTTTGCTTTATGGTCCCAGGCGTTTTGGCAAAACTTCCATTTTACGCCAGCTTCCCTCCCGATTAGGTCCAGACTTTGTGCCGGTAGATGTGGATCTGCAATCAGCTATTACCTCAGAAAATGTTGCCGGTCTTCTCATCGGTATTGCTCGTCAAATGAGCGATCAAGCAAAATTATCCAGACGGCTTGTATTTCCCCCGCCAAATCGTGCCTGGCTGGAAGACGATCCATACACCGCGTTTTTTGATTGGCTCAGTGAAGTAATGGCTATCGTAGATGAACGGCTGCTGCTACTTAACCTGGACGAATATGAACGTCTCGAAGAAATGATTGAACAAGGCAGATTAGATGATCGTGTTTTTCATTGGTTGCGTAGTCTGGTGCAGCGCCATACCAATCTCACGGTACTGTTGTCTGGGTCACATACATTTCAGGAGCTTTCACCAAAGTGGAGTGACGCGTTAATAAATATGCAGCTACTTCGGTTGGAACCGTTGACTTTAGAAGAGGCAACAGAACTGGTTGAAAGGCCCGTGGAGGGTTATACACTAACCTACACAAAGGAAGCGCTGGCTCGCATTTTTTCACTTTCGGGTAGACAACCCTTTTTCGTCCAAGCTCTTTGCCGGGATATTGTAGAACGCATGAATAGCCAGCATCGCTATAATTGTGAACTTGAAGATGTCGAGACAATTGTTCCTGAGGTCGTACAGAAAATCTCTGGCGTTTTTAATGAGATGTGGACCTCGAAAGATATGAATGAGATTCAACAATCTGTTTTGTTAGAGTTAGCTCAAAATGGCCCATCGACACAATCACAACTCTTTCAACGGCTGAATCTATCAAATAGAGACGACCTCCGACGGCTAGTATGGCGGCAGGTCATCAATGAAATTGAAGAAAAATATATGTTTGCGGCTGGGCTTACGGAAGTTTGGCTTCGCAATTACGTTTTGTGAAGTGTAGAGGAGCGCAAATGCCCGAGCTACCCCTCGTCCAGCAACTGCTTCAACCGCCGATAGTCGGCCTGAATAGACCGGTTCACCAGCCATCGCAAAATGGGCGCGGCAATGCGGAAGAAGCCGGACGCATCGCCTTCGATAATGGCCTGGACGCGCGTGCCTTCGCCTGCTGGCTCCACCCAGCGGGTGAACGTAATGGGAAATGAACCATCCCCCAAGCATGCCGCAAAAAACTGGAACTCAGTGCCTGCAACTTGCGCCGGGCATGAGCGTATAGCTGGCATTCAAAAATCGGCAAAGCCCCAGACACATGAACCAATGGACGATGAACTGTTTGATATTCTAATGGATTTAGTACTTGAAGGTTTATTTGTCTTTTTAGATGCTCTAATATCTGGTAGAAAAGAGGAGCCTGATCCGCAGGCGATGCTGAAAAATTAGTAATAGGAGTACGAAAACGATGACTGAAGAAACAACCCCCAGCGTTGAAGAAATCAAAGCGAGATTGAAGGTAGAAGTACCTGTTGAGGAAGAAGAAGTCACCAAGGCCGATGTACAAAATCCCGATATTTCGGCTGAATTGCGCGAATTTGGCAAGCAGTTTGCCGATACGCTCCGCACGGCGTGGAACAGCGCCGAGCGGCAGCGGTTAGAAAGTGAACTGCGCGAAGGCATGCGCTCCTTCGCCGATGAAGTAGACAAAGCGATTCAAGAAATAAAGAAAAGCCCGGCGGCAGACCGCGTAAAGACCGAAGCGACGCAAGTGCGAGAAAAAGTGCAAACCAGCGACGTAGGCAATAAAGCCCGCACTGGCGTAGCCCAGGGCCTACAGGCGCTCAGCGAGCAGCTTGCCAGGCTGGCTGAGCGGTTTACGCCTGTAGAGAAGCCGGTAGCTGATGAGGAAAGAAATCAGTAGGGCAGTATTCAGTATTCAGTAATCAGTGGGTCAGTTTTCAGTGATCAGTAGTTGGTTAACTGGATACTGATTACTGTTTTACTGAATACTCTTTACTGAACCTGTGGTAAAATGGCCGTACCCAACGCCTCTAACCCGTCCATATCATCCAGATGCAGCCATTGCAGCATAATGCGGAGGCAGGTGTGCAGCGCATTATGCAGCCATTGCAGCATAATGCGCTGCACACCTGCCTCCGCAAAAGCGCCAAGCTGCTCTACGATATCGTTGCCTGTTCCCACAACTGCACCTAGCTCACGCATCTCGTCAACGGTCCGTGAGCGCGGGGCCATTTTTGCGTCCAGGTCTGCCTGGTCCTTGCCAAAGATGAGGCCGGTCATGAGTGAGCGGCGCACCTCGTTGGGCTGACGGCCGTTTTCTTCCAACAATTTATCCAGACGTTGGCACCGCTCGGCAAAGGTCTGCGGCGGAATGTAAACGCCGTTCCACTCCTCGGCATATTGGGCCACAAGGGGCAGGGTGCGTTTGGGGCCGTTGCCGCCGATGAGGATGGGCGGACCACCGGGCCGCTGGGGCCGGGGCAGCAAAACGGCGTCGTGCAGCTGGTAATAGTCGCCAGCATAATCCAGCGGTTCGTCATTTTGCAGCAGGTGAGAAATAATCTTTAGGCCTTCTTCAAAGCGGGTGAAACGGCCGTCCAATTCCAGCAAGTCCCAGCCGTAATTGTGATGTTCACGCTCCTGCCAGCCTGCGCCCAGACCGAGATGGAGACGGCCGTTCGACAGATCATCAACCGCGCTGGCCATCCGGGCCGTCATCGTTGGCTGGCGAAAAGAGACTGGCGAGACCATAGGCCCAAACTCTATGCGGCTGGTGTGGCTGGCCAACCAGGTAAGCGACACCCACAGCTCCAACGAATCTTTGTCCGGTGGATTGGCGTTGGTGTAATGGTCGGAACGATAAAGCCCCACAAACCCCAAATCTTCCACAGCACGGGCAATGCGCTGCCAGCGTTCCCAGGTCAGACCGTTTTGCCCTTCCAACATGATGGCTACTTCAATCATTTTTCCTCCAAATTTTTAACGCAGAGTGCGTAGATATACGGGAAAAATCTGCGCTTATCCGCATTCCATTCCAAAACAAAAACGCCCACACTGGCGGGCAGCGTGGGCGTTCAAAACAATCATCATTTGATGATCTTATTCGATTAATTCATGTGCGGCAAAATTTGGGCCACAATGCGGTCCTTGGGCAGCGCACCGGTGATGCGCTCTACGACCTGGCCGCCTTTAAACAGCATCAAAGTGGGGATACCAACAATGCCATAACGACCGGGCACCATGGGATTGTCGTCTACGTCCATCTTGCCTACTTTCAGCTTGTCGCCATACTCTTCAGCAATTGCTTTTACAGAGGGGGCGATCATGCGGCAGGGACCACACCAGTCGGCCCAAAAGTCTACCAAAACGGGCATGTCGGAATCCAAAACTTCATTCTGGAAGCTGCTATCAGTAATTTCTACAGGGGTTGCCATATTTCTTGCTCCTTGCATTTGATGTAAAGTCACGCTGTGAGGCGTGTTTTCTCTTCAGATAACGATCATTAGATAAGGTTGCACAAAAATTTCTTACCAACGAGTTTAACGAAACCGTTTGGGCTGTCAAGCAAAAAAGCCTACAATTGAACAATTACTCAATTACTCAATTACCGTTAACCCAACAGGGGGCGTGCAATGTTAAAAACCTCCAAATTCCTCATTACCAACGGCCGTATCGTCACCTGGGCCGATCCAAATGAAATCATTGAAAGCGGCGCGATGTTGGTGGAAGACGGCCGTATCATCAGCATCGGAAGTTCCGACGAGCTCACTGCCGCTCACCCCAACTTGGAACAGCTGGATGCCAGTAATCAACTGGTGATGCCGGGCAACATCTGCGCCCACACGCACTTTTATGGCGCTTTTGCCCGCGGTATGGCTATCCCTGGCCCGCCGCCTAAAGATTTCCCGGACATTTTGGAGCGGCTCTGGTGGCGGCTGGACCGCGCCCTGCTGGATCTGGACACAGAATACAGCGCCCTGGTCTGCCTGATAGATGCCATCAAACACGGCACAACCACGCTCATAGACCATCACGCCAGCCCCAGCGCCCTCAACAACTCGCTAGACATGATTGCCGACGCCGTGGAGATGGCCGGGGTGCGCGCCGCGCTTTGCTACGAAGTGACGGACCGCAACGGGCCGGATGAAGCTGAGGCAGGTATTGGGGAAAACGTGCGCTTTTTGCACTCGCTGGAAGAGCGCGACGGCGAACTGTTGGCAGGCACCTTTGGCCTGCACGCTTCCCTCTCGCTGAGCGATAAGACGCTGGCCGACTGCGTCGCCGCCGCGGCCGATCTGGATACTGGCTTCCACATCCACGTTGCCGAGCATGAAGCCGACGAATATGATTCGCTGCACAAATATGGAAAGCGCGTGGTGCCCCGCCTCGCAGAAGCCGGTATTCTGGGGCCAAAAAGTATTGTGGCCCACGCCGTGCACGTCGATACCGTGGAGCAAAATATTCTGCGCGAGACGGGCACCTGGGTGACCCACCAGCCGCGCAGCAACATGAACAATGCCGTGGGCGCGGCTGATGTGGAAGGAATGCTGCGGTTGGGCATTCCGGTTTGTCTAGGCAATGATGGCTTTAGCAACAACATGTGGGCCGAGTGGAAAGCGGCTTATCTGATGCACAAGCAAGTCCACCGCGATCCCCGTCGGGCCAACGGCATGGACATTGTGCAGATGGCTATTTACAACAACGCTGCGCTGGCCGATATGTTTTGGCCGGGGAAGCAGATCGGCCGTTTGGTGGAAGGGGCAGCGGCGGACCTGATTTTCGTCGATTATCATGCCACCACGCCGCTGAGCGCCGGAAATTTACCCTGGCACATCATCTTTGGCTTTGAGAGCAGCCTGGTGACCAGCACCATGGTCGCGGGTAGGCTGCTGATGCACAAGCGCGAGCTGCTGACCCTGAACGAGGCGGAAATCACGGAGCGCAGCCGGAAGCTGGCTGCTGATGTGTGGCAGCGTTACCAAAAGTTGAACGCGTAATTTTTGCCACATTAGAAACGAATGGGACGCAGATTTACCTGATTGTCCTCATCAGGTGAATCAAGTAAATCTGCGCCCTGTCATTTTATTGAGGATTGGTTTAATGGTTGCTTGTCGATGTTGGTTAGGTGGTGAAATTATGGTTCCGAAGGAAAAGCTGTTTCACCGGCCGGGTGCGTATGGCATTGTGCGGCATGAGGATTTCATGTTGCTAATGACGACAGTGGGTGAGAACGGCCGTTACTGCCTGCCAGGTGGTGGGATTGAGCCATGGGAATCCAATGTCGCTGCTTTGCAGCGTGAGCTAGAGGAAGAAACAGGCATTCGAGTGGAAATAGGATCTCTGGTTCACTTTCAGGAAGATTTTTTCTACTATGATCCGACTGGTGACGCCTGGCATGGGCTGCTGTTTTATTACAGCTGCAGGCCTCTCACCTTCGATTTGCTTCCTTCTGAACGGGTCGATGATGAAGCAGCAACGAATCCACAGTGGGTTAAAATTGAGACGCTGCATCAAGGCAATTTGCAGCCACAGGAGCTGTGGCTTTTGGATTATTTATGATGAAAAATTTGGTAAACTTAAGGACGAAGTTAGTATCGGAAATTTTTAAGCGAGGCTGTTTATGAGACGATTTACTTCAGTTGAAATATGTGCAGGAGCAGGTGGTCAGGCATTGGGTTTGGAGCTTGCCGGCTTCAAGCATCTTGCGTTAGTAGAAATTGATGATCGGGCTTGTGAAACCTTATTGCTTAATAGGCCAGCTTGGAATGTGATTCACAAAGATGTAAAAGAATTTAGCGGTACGCCATACATAGGAGTCGATTTGCTATCAGGGGGAGTTCCTTGCCCACCGTTTTCTGTTGCAGGCATGCAGCTAGGTAAAAAAGATGAGCGAGATTTATTTCCTGAAGCCCTAAGACTTGTGTCAGAGTGTAGACCAAAAGCGATCATGCTGGAAAATGTAAAAGGTATTTTACAAACTCGATTTGATAGTTATCGTCAATCCCTCAATAAAGATTTCGAGAAGCTTGGCTACAAAGGTGAATGGAAATTGTTAAATGCCTGTGATTTTGGCGTGCCACAACTTAGACCAAGAGCGGTTTTTGTTGCTTTTCAAGAAGACCGGTTTGACACGTTTGAGTGGCCACAAAAAACAATAGGGCCTCCCACTGTTGCCGATGTTCTCTACGAAGAAATGAGCCGTGATGGCTGGGAGTCAGTAGATAAGTGGGCAGCAAAAGCTCAAGACATTGCTCCAACATTGGTTGGTGGTTCTAAAAAGCATGGAGGACCTGATTTAGGTCCTACGCGCTCAAAAAAGGCATGGGCAGAATTGGGAGTAGACGGTCATGGTGTTGCTTACGAGGCGCCTAAAAATGGATTTGTTGGCAAACCTCGGTTAACGGTTCAAATGGCCGCATTAATTCAAGGGTTTCCGCGAGAATGGGTTTTTGCCGGTAAGAAAACGCCTGCCTATCGACAGGTAGGGAATGCTTTCCCTCCTCCGGTGGCTAAACAAGTCGGTTTAGCTATTCGTAAAAACCTTGAAAGATACGTGAACAAATGAGCATGCCAAAGAAGGTTGGTGCCAGGACAAAATTACGAAACTATTTTCTGAAGAATGTAGGGGTTGTGCTAGATTCTGACACGTTGCGAGAAGTCGCTGGCATCTCCGAATGGGCCAGACGTGTTCGTGAATTGCGCAATGAAGAAGGTATGAACATTCTTACCCATAACGATAGAAGTGATTTGAAACCGGGGCAATATATTCTGGTTGACAATAAACCACTTCCTTTTTTTGAGAGAACAATTTCCAAGGAAGTCAGAGCTTTGGTTTTGGATAGGAATGGTTATACGTGCCAAATGTGCGGGGCCGTTGCCGGTGAACCTCATCCTTATGAAGTGCACCGCAAAACAAGATTGCACATTGGCCACATTATTGATAAGTCGCAAGGTGGTAGCGATGACCCAGCAAATTTGAGGGCGGTATGTTCGGTTTGCAATGAGGGAGCTGCTAACCTTACTTTGGACCGACCAGCGGCAATAAAGCTTCTGATGCAAATTAGACGTGCTCGTGGAAGTGATCAGGTAGAAGTTTTGGCATGGTTGGTGCGAAAATTTCCACAACAGGCAAAGGAATACCTTAATAGTATAATTGACCAGGAGAAGTAGATTGAAAATTGCAATTTTAGGTGGGACTGGCGATGAAGGCTTTGGCCTGGGCTACCGGTGGGCGGCGGCTGGGCATGAAATTATTATTGGATCGCGGCAGGCAGAGAAGGGGGCAAAAGCGGCCGTTTCCATGCATGAGCGTTTACCAGAGGGCAAAATCAGCGGCACAGATAACTTGAGCGCCGCGCAGCAGGCAGAGCTTGTGGTGCTTTCCGTGCCATATGGAGCGCAAGCCAATACGTTGGACAGCGTAAAATCTGCCCTGGTGGATAAGCTGCTGGTGACGGTCGTTGCGCCCACGGGTGAAAAGGCGGCGCGCGTACACAGGTTGGAGAGCGGCCTTTCCGCTGCTGAAGAAGCGCAAAATCAGGTGGGTGAGGCCACGCGCGTGGTGGCAGCGTTCCAAAATATCGGGGCGCATCATCTGCTGGACCTGGATCACAAGCTGGATTGCGACGTGTTGGTCTGTGGCGATAAAAAGGACGACAAGACGATTGTTGCCCAGCTGTGTGAAGATGCTGGTTTGCGAGCGGTTAATGCGGGGGCGCTGCAAAATGCCCGGGCGGTAGAGGAGCTAACGGCCGTTCTCATCGCCATTAACATCATCCACAAAGTAAAGAGCGCAGGCATCCGCATCACGGGATTGGGTAATTAGGCTATTGGTAATTGGGCAATTACTCAGTTACCCAATTACTCAATTACTGAAGTCAGCACAACCATGACGAACCTGACATTAACGGCCGTTCCCCACATTCCCCACGTGCAGCCCGGCGACAACCTGGCAGCGTTAATTTTGCATGCTTTGCGCCAGGCAAACCTCGAGCTGACCAACGGCGATGTGTTAGCCGTCGCTCAAAAAATTGTCTCTAAAGCAGAGGGGCGGCTGGTGCAGCTAAGCCAGGTGCAGCCCAGCGCGCGCGCTGTGGAAGTGGCGGCCCAAACGGATAAAGATCCGCGCGTGGTGGAGCTGATTTTGCAGGAAAGCGAAGAAATTTCTCGCATGCGACGCGGGGTGCTGATTGTGCGCCATCGGCTAGGGTTCACCAGCGCCAATGCAGGCATCGACCGCTCTAACGTGAGCCAAAGCAGTGCAGACGAGACGGTATTGCTGTTGCCCCGCGACCCCGATGCTTCGGCAGCGCAGCTGCGGGAAGCAGTGCGGGCAGCAACGGGCGTGCAGGTGGGGGTGGTGATTACCGACAGCCACGGACGGCCGTTTCGGATGGGCACTGTAGGCGTGGCGATTGGCGTGGCGGGGATTCCAGCTTTGTGGGACCGGCGGGGCGAGTCGGATCTGTACGGTTACCAGCTACAGCATACCGACATTGGCGTGGCGGATGAAATCGCGGCGGCTGCCGGATTGCTGATGGGGCAGGCGGCTGAAGGCATGCCCGTGGTGCTGGTGCGCGGCCTTAAATTGCCTGCCATTGAGGGAAGAGCTGCCGATCTGGCGCGGCCAAAAGAGATGGATTTATACCGCTAACGCCACCAGTGACGAACTGTTTGGGCGACAGTCGCCTAAACCGCTAGAGAGTCACGGCCGTTTCCCCGGAAGCCTTACGAAAACGGCCGTTTTCGTTAGTAGGGAATTACGGTTGGCTAATTGGCCGTCCGACCACCAACGCCTGCTGCAACTTATTGTCCAGGTCGTGATACTTTCCGTCGGGGGCTGCGCCAAGGGCATCCAGCGTTTTGCTAAAGAAGCAGCGTATCGTTGCGGTGGTCGTAATGTCAAAGATTTCGGCGTCGCTAAAGCCATGCGCTTTTAGCTGATCGATGTCTTCTTGTGTCGTTTGGGTGGCGTCCCGCACAACTTTCTCTACGTAAGCCATCATGACTTGTTCAGCCGGGGTGAGAACGGCCGTTGAAAAATCCTGGGCAATGGCCGCTAACTCATCATCCGAGAAGAGCCCCTCATTTCTGAGAATTGAAGCATGGGCCAACATGCAGTACGAACTGCACAGAGCACGAGCGGCAGCGAGGGTAACCAATTCATAGCGTCGTAAATCCATCTGGCTGCGAATCGCGCCTAGCAACGCGCCCCAGGCAGACATCACGTCTGGACGGTGGCTAAAGAGCTGCGTGTAATTGGGTAGATAGCCCATACTTTGTTTGGCGTTTGTGTACATTTCAGCGACAGCGCCGGTTGCTTCATCTTCTGGGACGGTTGAGATAAATGCCATTGTTTTCTCCTAATATGGAATGACAAAATTAATAAATACCGCTGTTGTTAATCGTTGGTTTGCGTCATCTGTTCCGTAGATTTCTTTACTAACTCTTTCAGAACAGAGAGATCTATGTCTTCCAGTTTGTTGACGTATAGGCAAGCTTTGCCTGTTTTGTATTTGCCCAGTTTACTCATCAACTTGTCGTATTCGTCGAAGCCATAGTTAAGATACAGCGTGAGGCTCTGTTTTCGTGGCGAAAAGCCTGCTACGAACCAGTCGCCCTCACGGCCGCTTTCATATTTGTAATGATAATCACCAAAGCCTATAATGCTGCTGCCCCACATTTTCGGCTCCTCGCCAGTCACTTCTTTCATTAGTTCCAGGACCTTGAAGGCGTCGCTGCGCCGTTTATCATGCTCTACGCTGTTCAAAAAATCTACCACGCTATCGTCCGTTTTTTGCGTTTTTAACTCAGCCATTATTTGCTCCTTTATGCCTTGACAGCATATACAAGATTGCCCGCCATTCTTGTAAGCATTATACAAAGAGGCCAAAGATTAGCACAAATTTTCTACCGCTTGCTCTGGCCGTTGCTCGTTTCACCTTCTTTAAGCCAACGGGTGACGTGTTCGATGACGACCGTTTCCACTCCATCACTCATTGTAAACCAGGCAATGGCCGGGTCATCTTTGCTGAACCAGTTGGCCTGATGGCGGGCAAAGCGATGCGTCTCGTATTTGATGCGCTCAACAGCTTCTTCCAGACTCATTTCACCATCCAGGTAAGCCCAAAGCTGCCGGTAGCCCAATCCGCTCATGCTGGGCAGAGAACGGCCGTAACCAAGATCGCGCAAATTTTTCAGTTCGTCTAGTAGCCCTGCGGCCATCATCTGGTCTACGCGGGCGTCGATGCGCGCGTACAGCTCCTCGCGGGGGCGGATCAGGCCAACCTGGCAGATACGGTATGGGGGTGGGCTTTTGCGCTGCAGTTCGGAGATGGGGCGTCCGGCCACCAGGGTCACTTCCAGAGCGCGAATAATGCGGCGCAGATTGCGCGGATCGTGCTTTTGCGCCGCTTCGGGGTCCAGCGCTGCCAGCCAGCGAGCCAGCTCAGGGCCGGGCAGGCGGCCCAGGGCAGCGCGCAGTTTTGGGCGGGGCGGTACTTTAGGAATGCCCCAGCCCTCTACCACAGCTTTAACGTACTGACCGGTGCCGCCAACGAGAATGGGGAGACGGCCGTTTGCCAGTACAAAATCAATCGTCTGATAAGCACGCTGCTGATAGTCGCCCAGCGTGATTGTTTCGTCAGGTTGGCACAGATCGATGAGGTGATGCGGCACCTGCGCCCGTTCCGCCGGGCTTGGCTTGGCCGTGCCAATGTCCATCCCCCGGTAAAACAGCCGCGAGTCGGCAGAAATAATCTCGCCCTCTAACGCCTGGGCCAGCTTCAGCGATAGGGCTGTCTTGCCTACGGCCGTTTGCCCCAGCAGCACGACCAGCGGTTGATCCAAGCTCTACTCCTTAAAAAGTCTGTCAGTGGCGAGTGTACCAGTGGAATACGTTGCCTTGTCACCAGCCCAGCACGGCGTTGGGAATATGCTCGCAGCGCAGCAGCTTGCCGCTTTTGTCCAGCTCAACAGCCACCAGATCGATGCGCCAATCGACGTCAAGATCGTATTCTCCCACGTAAATTTGGGCCAACTGAATAAGCTTGCGGCTTTTGTGTGGGGTCAGTCCTTCTTCTGGCATGCCCATGCTGCGGCCCCGGCGTGTTTTAACTTCGATAAACGCCAGCAGTCCATCTCCAGCCTGGGCAATCAGGTCGATTTCACCCAGCTGGCAGCGCCAGTTGCGGGCCACAATGCGATAGCCGTCGGCTTCTAGCTTTGTGGCTGCAACCTTCTCGCCCCAGGCCCCCAACTTTTTGCGGTGCTTGCTGGGGCTGAGTTCAGGTCGGCCTTCTGGGTTAGATGTCATGTCGTTGTCGTTGCTGTTCAGTCTGGGTGGGTGTGTTGGGCAAAAACCAGCGGCGGTTGGCCGGGTCTTTCTCTGCTGGCCAGAGCAGCCTGCCCAGCTGGCCTACTACCGGCTGTAACCGTTCCGCATCAAAAATGCGACGGCCGTGCATCTTTTTGCGCTTTAGGTCCGGCCGTTCTCGACGCAGCCGTTCATATAGCGCAATGGTGCGCTGAATGGTGTTGTCGATGTTGAAACGCTCGCTGGTGCAGCGGGCTCCCCGGGCCATCTCTTGCCGTCGCGCTGAATTGCTGGCCAAGCCCACCAGGGCAGCCGCCAGTCCCCCGGCTGGCTTGGTTGTCAGCAGCCCAGACGTGCCATTTTCTACAGTCTCCGTAATGCCGGGTGAAGCGATGGCTACAACCGGCAGCCCCGCCGCCATCGCCTCGATGACGGTTAGCGGATGCACCTCGGTGACGGAGGCGGTGGCAAATAGATCGGCGGCAGCCAGGTAGTTGCCTACCTGCTCATAAGGAATCGGCCCCGTGAACAGGACGCTGTCGCTGATGCCTAACTGAGCAGCCTGTTTTTGCAGGTCTGGCTGGCAGGTGCCCTTGCCAATGATCATTAGATGCAGGTTCGGCACCACGTCTTTGGCAATAGCAAATTGCTCCAGCAAGATGTCCACGTCCTTTTCTGGAGATAGTCGACCAATGTAGGTGACCAACACGGCCGTTTCCGGTACGTTTAAGTCGGTTTTGCTGAGGGGGTTTTGGGGATGGTGGAACGGCCGTAAATCTACGCCATTTTCGATAAGTTCAATAGGGCGACGCACGCCAAACTCTAGCATGACATCCCGAACGCTGGCCGACGGCGTAATCACCACATCGGCGTAATCGGTAAAGTCCGGCCATACCTGGCGCATAATGGCGTCTGCGGCTGGCTGGGGTAAGGAGATGAAGGAGCCGGTGTATAAGTCATAGCGGGTGTGATTGGTGTAGACGATGGGGGAACGGCCGTAGCGGTGAGCCATCTCTACACTCATAAAGAGATGGTGGCAGTGAATAATATCCATCTGTTGCAACAACGCCTGAGCCTTGCTGCTGTAGCGCATGCTTATGTAATAGCCATAATCCCCTAACATCAGGCCCGGTGAGCGCACAACGCCTTTTTCGTCATTGGGATCTGGGTCACCCAGCGTAAAAATTGTTACCTCATGACCTGCCGCTTCCAGATGCTCTTTGTAAAGCGATACCATACGCGTAACGCCATTAATAACGGGTTTGTAACAAGCTGTAACCATCCCAATACGCATTTTCACACTCCGTTTTTCGCCGTAAACCTGCTGCTACATCACTAATTGTGAACCATCAGCCAGCGGCGCAGGTGGGTTAGCCCCAGGGTCAGCGCCCACTGGTCAATGTTTTCTGGATGGCCACCAAAGGAGCGTTGTGTTACCGAAACGCCGTTGGGGGAAGCAAGGGTCACTAAGACCTGAACGCCACCCTGAGTAACGTTATTATAGACGATCAGGCTAAGGTCGCTATTGTCGTGGCTGCGCAGGGCGTTGGCCGCGCTGCGGCACCACTGACTAAGATTGTCGCCGGTAAGATTATTTAGCTGAAGCGCTGCGCCTAACTCTTTCCAGGTTGTGGCCGGGTGCAGCACGATATGTTCGGCAGCGCCCGCCAACGGTTTGATTGTCTCGTTTATAATACCATGCGTGTAGCACTCGGCCAGACTGAGGTGTAGTCCGCTTTTGACCAGGTTTTTCAAGACGACGGCTTCCAGGCGGTCCGCTTCTTCACCAAAGACATAATCACCCAGCCGTTGGGAAACGGCCGTTTTTAATGCCTGCAACTGCTCGCGCAGCGCCTGTTCTGAATTGGCTTTGGCCCACAGCCGAATATTGGTTTGTCCGGCAAATGAATCGAAGGTAATTCGATGGTTGGGGCTGGCGGCCAGATCCGACAGATCTTGCTTGAGGCTGCTTTCCATGACGCCTACGCAGCGCAGCAATGTCCATCCGGTAAACATTTCGGTGCTCAACTGCTGGCGCAGATAGGGCAGCACTTCGGTTTCTAGCAGATAGGACATTTCGCGCCGGTTGCCAGGCAAGCAGACCAGCACGCCACTGTTTTCTTCCAGCATAAGTCCCGTAGAGCCAACCTCACTATTGCCCAGGAGAATAGCGCCGTGAATGCCGGGAGGTTCGGCGGTGGTGTGGCGTTGGGTAACGGCCGTAACTGCCTGGCGGGTAAAGTCATCCTTGCCATTGCCCAGCCCACCTGTAGCAATGACCATGTTCGCCCGGCGCAAAGCTACCTGAAAAGCATCTGCAATCATTTCTGGATCATCACCAACGGTTACTTTTCCGGTGAGGCTGACATTGACTTCGCGCAAACTACGTGAAATGTAAGCGGCATTCGTATCGAGGATGTCGCTGACGAGGAGTTCGGTGCCAATGCTGATAATTTCCACTTTCATGTTTGTTACTACACTGACGATGGCCTCTGTTTCTTTACGGACAAGGGCCAACGCTTGAAGAAGCATTTCTGGAATGAAATTTAATTGTTGAATGCTTCCTAATCATCCTGATGTATCGGAACGATTATGAATTTTTGATGCAGTACAGCGCAAGGCAAAAATAGGGGGTATAGGCTCCCAAATTAACTCAGTCAAGCGTGTTGGGTACTGCATTTGTTGTGAACGATGCTCTATTATTGTTGACTTGATGATGCATCTGACTTCGTCTGGGACAACATCAACTGGTATTGTCGAATTGTTAAATCGGTATTGCGAATTTTGAAGGCCAGGTCAGCGGCCAAATTTTTCATCAATTTATAGCCCAGATCGGTATAGGTGTCGCAAAGCTTCATCAATTGATGTCGATCAATTCGCAGCAGAAGCGTGTTTTTCTGGCTTACGCGAATGGTGGCTGACCGTACGCCCTGATCAACCAGAGCTACCTCGCCAAAGACCTGCCCCTGGCGCAGCTCGGTTAAAATAGCCATCTCACCTTCATCGACGTCACTGCCGACCATTGTTGGGTTCATTATTACTTCAACGCCACCGCGCGCTATGACATAGAGCTCAGTCGTTTGGTCGTTTTCTCTGAGCAAGATATCGCCAGTCTGATATGTATTGGACTCGCACAAGGAGGCCACTAATTCAAGCTGCGTTTCTGTAAAGTTATCAAAGATATCTGTTACAGAAAGAATGGCGCTAATCGATTGCTGCATGAAACCCCCTTTTTGCCAATCTCTGGCTGGGCGCATTCTAGCATAAAGAAACGGCCGTAGCAATTGAACACAGTAACCGAAAAGCCTACTCTCCCCAGGTATTTTGCAAAACGCGAAGCCAGTTTTGGTGGGTTATTTTTTTGAGCGCGGCCTTATCAAAGCCGTGCTTTTCCAGGGCGACGATCAGTTTGGGCAGGCCCGTTACATCACCCAGGTCCTGGGGCATCGTTGCGCCATCAAAGTCGGAGCCAAGCCCGACGTGGTCGATGCCAATGCGGTCGGCAACGTAGGCCAGATGACGCACAATTTCGGTGAGTGAGGTTTCTTCCTGGTAACGGCCGTCTTCCCGCAAAAAGCCTGTGTGAAAATTAATGCCTACCATACCGCCTGTATCCTTTATGGCGTCCAGCTGCTTGTCGGTGAGGTTGCGTGGCGAAGGGCAAAGCGCGTAGGCGTTGGAATGGGTGGCTACCAGCGGGGCGTTACTGATTTTGGCTACGTTCCAAAAGCCCTTTTCGTTCAGATGGGACAGATCGACCAGCACGCCCAACTCGTTGCAGGCGCGCACCAGCCCTTTGCCCGCCTTGGTGAGGCCAGGGCCAGTGTCAGGTGATTTGGGGAAGCTAAAGGGCACGCCATGACCAAACTTGTTGGGGCGGCTCCAGACCAGACCCAGGGAGCGCAGCCCGGCAGCGTGCAGGATGTGCAGGGCATCGTAGTTGGTATCAATCGCTTCTGCCCCCTCAATATGGAAAATGGCGGCAAAAGTGCCGTCCTTCAGGCACTTGCGCAGTTCCTTGGCCGTACGCACAATTTTGACTTCGCCTTCGGACTTTTTTTCGATTTCGTAGAGGCGGGTGGCAACGGCCGTTGTAAATCTCAGTGCATCTTTATGGCGGATGGGATCGGGCAAGGGCACCTTGTACCCTTTTTTGGTTTTCTTAACGTTTTTATAGGCTTCCTTTTTCTGCTTCTTGGTAAGAGGTTTGCGGTTGTTGGGCGTGAAAACGGCAAAAAAGCCCCCAGCCAGCCCACCCTCGCGCGCGCGCGGCAGGTCGATGTGGCCATGTTCAGAACGCTCGAAGAAGGAACGGCCGTTTCCCCTATGTTCTAAATGCAAATTAAGCAATGTATCGTTGTGACCGTCAAAAATGGGAAAGTCAGACATGTTGATCCCCTGGTTAGGTAGAGATAGATGATGGAAACGGGCTTCAAATGCGAGCGGATCATTGTAGCTCGACGAGGAATGCCAATGCTGTCAATTATAGAAGTAGTTTGATATAAGAGAAAATATTCGTTATGGTCTCCTCACGCGATTAGCCCAGCCGTAAACGGACTGGGCTACATTGTGAACGTCTCTTTAGAGCTCATTCACGACCTTCAAACGGGTTCTATCGCCTGGAGGGGCTGCCCCCGGATGAATCCTTCCACTACACAACCTGTCGCTTTGCCAAACTGAGAAACAAGCCGTCACTTTTCATCAATTCTTCATACGTGCCACACTGCACAATCTGGCCATCTTGCATCACGACAATTTTGTCGGCGTTTTTTATCGTGCTAAGCCGGTGGGCAATTACAATACGGGTCGCCTGTAAATTGTCCAGACTTTCGCTCACAACCGCCTGCGTTCGATTGTCCAGGGCGCTGGTGGCCTCGTCAAAAAACAGGATGCGGGGCCGGTTACAATGGCCCGGGCAATCAGAAGCCGCTGCCGCTGCCCGCCAGATAGCGTGCCGCCCCCGTGGCTCAAAACGGTGTGCATACCCATCGGCATCATCTTGATATCTTTGTCCAGGCCTGCCATCCGGGCAGCGTGCCAGGCATCGTTCAACGTTAAATTGGAAGCCCCTTTAATGTTGGAAAAGATGTCCCCAGCGGTGATCTGCCCGTTTTGTAAAACGACGCCAATTTGCCGCCGCAGTTCGCGCAAATCTACCTGCTTGATGTCTTGTCCATCAAAGTAGACCGTGCCCTTTTGCGGGATTTCAAACCCTAGCAGCATGCGGAAGAGGGTGGATTTACCCGAGCCTGATGGGCCCACAATGGCGACGAACTCGCCGGGCTCAATTTCCAAAGAGACGCCTTTGAGCACATCTGGGGCGTCTTCATGGTAACGAAAGGTGACGTTGGCGACCTCAATTTGGCCAGCCAATTTGCCCGGATGCTTTTTTTGTTCGTCAATTTCGGGCAGGGTCTGGAAGATTGGTTGGGCTCTCTCATAAATCGGCACGGTGTTGAAGATAGCAACCAGGGCACCGCTGAGCGCCAAGACGGATAGGAGAAATTGGGTGAACGCCGCATTGAAGGCCAATACCTCGCCTGTGGTGAGAGACGTGCCGGTTGAAAAGGCGATCATGGCAAAAATAGCCGTGATTGTAAGCACCTGAAAACCAGCATTAAACGTTTGTTGGTTCGTGGTGATGTTTCGCGCCTTGAAGTTCAAGGACTTCATCTGGCTAAAATCTTTCGCCCAAACGGCAAACGCATGGCCCTCGGAACCAGAGGCGCGGAACTTGGCAATGCCTTCAATGGCCTGGAGCACGCTGCCGGTTAGTCTTCCCTGGAGTTCAGCAACGATGCGCTGGTATTTGATTTGCAGGCGACCGGCGCTAAAAATAACCACTCCCGTTACAGCGACCAGGAATGAAGCCAGCAAGGCCAGGCTTTGGTCATAATAGAACAGGAGGAAGAAGCTGAAGATCGAGAAAAGGCCGGACAGCAGCGCACCGAGCACCATGCCGCTGAGCATTTGCTGAATAGCGGAAACGCCCAAAATCCGGCTGCCCAAATCGCCTGCGGAATAGTTCCTAAAGAAGGAGACAGGCAGGCTTAACGCCCTGGCCCATACGGCCGCTTGGACCTCAAGCCCTAACTGAGTCTGCAATTTGAGCACGGCAAAATTTTGCATCACTTGGAACAGGGTAACGGCCACCACAGAGCCAACCAGATAGACGCATAGCTGGAAGACGAGACTTTGTTCGCCACTGGGGATGACCTGGTCGAACAGATAGCCAGTGACCAGCGGAACCAGCAGGGAAAGCAAACCTGTGGCGATGCCGACCTTGAAAATGGTGCCGATGTTGGCGCGTTGGGTCTGGAGGCCAAACTGAATAAGATCCCAGGCTGAGAGCGATTTTGCCGGGAGTGGCCGGTAGAACATGTAGGCAAAAGAGTTGATGGATTCGGCGATGGCCTCGGTGATGAAACGGCCGTTATCCTCCTTGCTCGTATACAGCTTGTAGCCTTTGCCCGTAAATAGCAGCGCCACTGGTTGGTTGCTTTCATCCATAAAGGCCAGCAGCGGGCCAGCGTTTTGCCGCCACCAGGCGCCTTTGAGGGCAACCTGCCTGATCTGAAAATGAGACGCCCTGGAAATGCTGGCCAGGGAAATGCCGTTCTCAGCTGCTTCGGGAGCGGGTGCTTTGACCGTGATATGCAACTTCTGGGCCACAAGCTGGCAGATCTGGAGAATGGGTTCAGCCGAGAGTGGCTCGTCCAGGCCGACATGCTGCTTAAACAGCAGCGGTTGCAGCAGGTGATCAAACGCCTGATGCACAACTTCTCTATCAGATTCCAGTTTTGCCTGAACGCGCTGCGCGTCGTTTTCTTTGTTAGTTTCCAGGCGGCTGCCAATCTGCAATAACACCTGGTAATGAAAATCTTGAAGGTCTGGCCAGGCTGGCTTTTGGCTCAGGAGCGTGTTTGTGTCAATTAGCTCCAGCACGCTGCTTTCTGTGGCCAGAATCCAGCTGCGCTCGGAGATTGGCCAATGTGCCGTGCCGTTTAACTTGGGGAGGTGCATTTCTCCAGCAAATTGGGAGTGGCCCACCTCGTGCTTGACCCAGAGCAAGCCCTGACGCGAACAGGCACTTTTGTGCTTGCCCAGCCGTATGCTTTCTCCTGCACCCAGGCGCAAGCAATCTTTTGGCGGCAGGAAGGGCATTAGATAGTGCAAAAAGTGATTGACCCACTTTTCTAGCAGCTGGACAATTTGCGGGCCAAATTCCGGGTCTTGCCCCAACGTTTGCAGGTGAGCAGTGGGAATCTGAAGTAGGCTGGTTTTTTTGCCACCAACGGCCAACAGGCCAAGTGATGAAGAGCCAAGATTGATCTCTTGCTGAATGCTAAACAGCGCTTCTCCAGCTGAGCAGCGAAACAGATGTGTTCGGGTGCCAGAAATCTGCCCTTCGTGTAGGGGCACGGCAAAAACATCCACCCAACCGCGGTAGACAACCCAACTTGTCGACGTATCGTCGAGCAGCACTGGAGAGTTGCCGCCAGCTTCAACCAGTTTGGCCTCCTTATAGCGGAGGTGCATCAAAAAGAGCTCTTCGATGGGCATTTTTTCTTCGGTCTCAGTGTGAGTAGTCTCTTCTGTTTTCATGCGGTTAACTGCTCCATTAACGACTCTAATAATCTCTCTGACTTTGATCCTTCTGACTTGATTAGCCGGGTATACGCGCCGCCTTTGCGCCAAAGTGAATCGTGGGTGCCCCGCTCTATCACTTTGCCAGAATCCAGAACAATAATTTCGTCACAGTCACGAATGGTGCTCAGGCGATGGGCCACAATCAGGCAGGTGCAGCCGCGCCGGCGGAGGTGGTCGTCTATGGTTTGTTCCGTGACGGGGTCCAGGGCGCTGGTGGCTTCATCAAGGATTAGCACAGAGGGATTTGTAACGAGGGCGCGGGCAATTTCTAATCGCTGCCGCTGCCCGCCGCTGAAATTACGGCCGTTCTCCTCAACCTTTGAATCATAACCGCCAGGACGTCCCGCAATTTCCAAATGGATATTGGCATCTTTGGCTGCCTGGATAATTTGCTCCACGGGGATGTGCTGATCCCACATGGCCAGGTTGTCGTGTATGGTGCCTTCAAACATAAAAATTTGCTGATCAACAATGCGCAAAGAGTTATTGAGGATGGCCCGAGGCACTAAGTGACGCTCTATGCCATCCAGCAAAATTTGGCCTTCCCACGGCTGGTAAAGCCCGGCAATCAGGCGTGCGATGGTGGATTTGCCGCTGCCGCTGCCGCCCACCAGGGCAACGCGCATTCCCGGTTCAATGTCCAGGTTGAACCCTTCGATGAGAGGGGCCGCCAATTTGCTGTAGCCAAATGTCAGGTTTCGAATTTGCAGGCGGCCAGAAAGCTTGACGTAAGGCACAGTTGCTTCCATCGTCGAAGCGGTAAATTCTACCTGTTTGTCTGTTTCATACTTGAGCACGTCATCCAGGCGCTGGATTGTGCCATTGACTTCTTGTAGCTGGCCCCCAACCTGCACCATCTGGTTTACTGGGGCCAGAAAGCTGGCCATTAGCGTCTGAAAGGCTACCAATGTACCCACCGTCATTTGTCCGCGAATAACGAGCCAGCTGCCCAAGGCCAAAATCAGAATGTTAGAAAGTTGGGCCAGCATCCCCGGCACTACGGTCAAAATTTGGTTGGTGCTGCCAAACTGTTGCTGGGCGTTGTTGGCATTTGCCTGGTACCCGGCCCAGGCGCTAAACGCATCGTCTTCAGCGCCGGTTGATTTGAGCGTTTCAATCTGCTGTAGGCTGCTAAAGGTTGCGGCCGTTAGCTTGCCCTGGTCTTTGATCAGGCGAAGGTTGATGTCCTTGCGAAAGCGGGAAACGCGCTGCAGCATCACAAAATTAAGTGCCGCAAAGCAGATACCCAGGATGGTTAACGGGATGCTGTAGCGAAACATGAGGATAGCGTAGAAAAAGATGAGAATGACGTTCATTAAGCTGGTCGCCAGCTCTCCAGACAGTAATTGAGCCACTCTGTCATTTTGGCCGATGCGTGAATTGATGTCACCGGCACTCCGCTGCGTGAAAAATTCCACCGGCAGCTGCAAAATATGCCAAAAGAACTGGCTGGCGCTCAGCAGGGAGAGTTTAGTTTCCAGGCGAAGCAGGTAATATTGCTGCAACCAGGTGAGGAAAGAGCGGACAATGGCAGTTATGACCATGCCGCCGAGCAGGGGCACAACCCATTCACTTTGATTGTTTACCAGGTAATAATCGACAAAAACTCTGGTAAAGGCAGGCAGTAGAAGCCCTGGAATAACGAGAGCGAGGCTGGCCAGGACAACAAAGGCCACCGCAATTTCTGATCCGGTCAGTCGCTGCCGTAGAATCTTTAGCGTGTTGGGCTTTTTGCCTTCTGGTTTGTAATTTTCGCCTTTATTGAAGGTGAGAACGATGCCTGTGAAAGATTCATCAAATTCATCGAGCGAAACTGTGCGTGGCCCTGACGCGGGATCGTTGAGGTAAACAGTGTCGCCTTTGAAGCCTTCTACAACCAGAAAATGGTTAAAGTTCCAGTGGACAATGACGGGCATTGTCATGGTGTACAGGCTGGATGGCTCCAGGCGATACCCTTTGGCCTCCAGGCCGTAGCGGCGGGCGGCATGAAGAATGTTGCTGGCTTTGCTGCCATCGCGCGAAACGCCACAGGCGACGCGCAACTCTTCCAGGGGAATGTAGGTGCCGTAATAACCAAGCACGGTACTTAAAGCGGCCGCACCACATTCAACCGCTTCCATTTGCAGCACGGTTGGGGTTTTGACCCGTGATCCCTCTTTTTTTTCGCCTCTCCAACTGAATGTTTTTAAGCTGATGGACATCTTTCTATCCTCCGTCGTCAATTCGAGCCTGTTGCTGTGTAGATCAGCGTATGGGAATCACCAGGTCAATAGGGCGGCTTTCGCTGACCAGGATGGTGGCGTCGGCGAGAACACCGGGGGAAACGGCCGTTCCTTCCCAGGTCACAATTACTTCTACAGGGGTGGGGGAGGTGACAAGAACGGCCAATAATGCTTCGCTACCCAACTCGCGTGCAATCGTTGCCGGAGAAATTGGCAATTGCCCGATCGAACTAATCCTGCCTTCAATGGGAGCGGCCGTTTCATTGCGGGGCGTGATGGTGACAATCATGCCTTCGGCCAGCGTGCTGCTGCTTTC
>JBHIWP010000050.1:0-22517 GCA_041987425.1 Promineifilaceae bacterium (SeqCode)
ATTGCCAAAAATCGGGCCGCTTATGTTCCGGTTTGCCCCGGATGCCAACCAGCTCTTGGCTAACTTGCTGGCCGGGCAGTGCGACATCGTTACCCAGAGCGCCGTTGATGTGGGGCAGCTCGAATTTATTCTAGAGGCGCAGGAAAACAGACTGGTTCAGGTGCACGTGCAGCCAGGAACGGTGTTTGAGCATCTGGCGTTTGGTATCGACTCCTTTGGCGACTATGGGGATGGCAACGGCCGTCCCGACTGGTTCCAGGACGTGCGGGTGCGGCAGGCGCTGGCCATGTGCACCGACCGGCAGCGCATTATGGCAGAAACTATGTTTGGGCAATCTGAGGTGTGGGATGGATATGCGTCGCCCAATCATCCGCTGCGCCCGGCGGACGCAGCCCAGTGGCCCTACGACGCAGCTGCCGCCAACGCCCTGCTGGACGAGGTGGGCTATTTGGACGGTGACGGTGACGGTATTCGTGAAGATCCGGCAACCGGCACGCCGTTTACCATTGAGCTGATCACCAGCCTGGGTGGGGAGTTGAGGCAGCAGATAGCGGCCGTCATTGCTGAAAATTGGCTAGCGTGTGGGGTGGAGGTTAACAGAGTTGATTTGCCTGCCGATGACCTGTTTGCCTCTGGAGAAGGCCCGCTGCTGGGCCGCCGTTTTGACGTGGCCCTGTTTGCCTGGAACAGCGGCACGGAGCCGCCCTGCCACAACTGGCTATCCGACAATATTTTTGGTGCTGAAGGTGCAGTTGGCGAGACGAATGTGACTGGTTGGTCAAATGAAGCGTTTGATGCGGCCTGTCAGCAGGCGCAGGGGGCAATTTGGGGAACGCCTGCGTACGTGGCCGGGCATCAAGAAGCGTGGCGCATTTTTGCTGAGGAGCTACCTTCACTGCCGCTGTTTCCCCGGCTGAGGCTTGCCGTAGCGCGCCCAGACGTCCTTAATTTTGGTCTGGACGCCACGCAGAGTTCCGAACTGTGGAATTTATTTGAGATTGACTTAGAGAATTCTGGGGATTAATTAGCTCGTGATGCGTGAAACGTGACGAGTAAGGATCAAATCACGTTTCACGCGTCACGCATTATTCGATATCTTCTAGCGGAGCAGTAAAGCTGAGATAGTCGACGCGGGTAATGCCGTCTTTATCCAGCGTCACATAAAATTCCTGGCCGACGTTATTGCGCACGACGACCAGCCGGTTAACGCCAGAAGGGAGATTGTGCAAAAGAAAACGGCCGTTCTCGTCCGTGGTAGTGCTTATGGCTGGGGCATTGGCAGAAAACACCAAAACGTTCGAGATGGGGCGGTTCCCCTCATCGATCACCATTCCCTCGGCGCCGCTGTTATTTTGCTGGACTAAGCTGGCTACGTCGGCGCGCAAAAAGATATAAAGGTTTAGTCCTACAGCTAGAAACAGTGTAATTCCAATTAACAGCCGGAAATAGTACGGCCGTTTGCTTTCACGGGCCCGAGGTAATCCGTCTGGTTGATATTCAATTCTTGGGCTATCTACAAACTTCATGACTGTCTCTCAACTTCTTTCGGTTAGCGTGATTCTACCGTAAAATTATCAAAGCAAGCGTTACTGCTGCTCCAGCTGCGAATACCTGCACCGCCTTCTGGAAAAGAGTCATCCGTTCCTACCAGAACTTCCTGCCCGTCTATAAAAACAGTAAAGACGTCTTCATTTACGTCCACTTCAACTTTTCGATCTGTATTGTGCCAATCGTAGCCACTTGGTGGGGAAGCGGTGGCAAACGGTGGCCACAACTCATAGCCATTGACCCACTTACGCATGATAAACTGGCCCCCACGATAACCTGGATCATATTGGAAGGTGTACCCTTCAATGCGATCATTTTCATTTTTAGTGGTACGGAAAAAGAGGCCATATCCATTGCCAGAGGTAAGGTTGGCGTCTGTTGTCACTTTATAGTTGGAACCTTCACTCCCGTTGGCCAGTAATACATCACCGCCAGAACCTGTGTGGCACAGTTTAGGATTATCGTCAGTGGTGAAGGTCCAGTTATCGTCGTGGCCGTAAAAAGAACGCCAGCGGTCCCGGCCCTGGCTAAAATCGTCGAAGAACAGAAGGCTATTGCACATTGCTTTGGTGCCAAGGCCTTCAGCAACGTCGCAAAGTACAGTACCCACCTGTACGCCCAAAAGAGAAAGAATACCAACGGCCGTAAGGGCAACGGCCGTTATCAATAAGCTATACTCTACCACTCCTTGTCCTCGTTGTTGTGTCAATGTGGAATGTGTCATATTTAAATCTTTATCCTCTTACCAGTGAAAAACGTGCTTTTTGTTTGCGTTGGGCGGCGGCGAACAATTGCAGGCGGTCATTTAAGCGATGCCAGGCAGGGCTGGGGGCAGCCGGGGCAATGCTTTGGTGCGTTTCTTTGCTCAAGCGGAAGCAAAAATCTTCCAACAAAGCAGAGATGGCGTCTTCCGGATGTTCGTGCAGCAGGGGCATACCCCGGTTGATGGCGTTGGTAAAACGACGATCTCCATAAGGAATAACAAGATGGATCGGTGCATGAAGAGCAGATTCAATCGCTTCATGTGCCAGGCCCTCCCGTTCAAAGGTCCAGTTCAGCACAACCTTGATCTTTTCTTCTGGATAGTTAAGCTGCTTATAGGTTTCCAGGGCAATAGACGCGGCCCGAACAGAAGCAATCTCCGGTGAGACAACAAGCAAAATAACGTCGGCAGCCTCCAATACTTCTAAAGTTAAAGAGCTGAAATCGTGGGGTAGGTCTGAAACAATGTAGTTGTAGCGGCTCTTAAGAAACTTCAGGGCAATATCGATGTGCTCAGATGTTACCTCTTCGGCATCAGATGGCATTTTGGGGGAAGCAATGAGGTGCAGGCCGCTATCATGCTGGCGTGTAATTGCTGAGAGTGTGTTGAGGTCTAGCTCGTCTGCCGGAATCATGCCCAGGTCTGCCCAGGTACGTTTAAGAGACATATTGAACATGAGCGCCTGTTGGCCGGCATTGGGAACCATGTCCAAAAGTAGGGTAGGGCTTTTCCACAGGGAGTTTAAGCCGACAGCCAGGTTGCTGGCTAAAGAAGAACAGCCAATGCCCCCACGCAGGCTGTGTACCGCAATCACGCGAGCCAGGTCGCTTTTTTGCAGTACCTGAGACTGAGCATCCTCCAGCGCCTTTGCCCGGCGCAGAAGCACAGTTAGGCGTGCTGCCAGCTCAGCTGCGGCAAACGGTTTAACTACGTAATCGTCGGCTCCCGCCTCAAAGGCGGCCAATTTTTCTTGAAGATCGGATTCGCCCGTTAGTACCAGGATAGGAATGTGGGCTAATTCTGGTTCGCGTCGCAGGCGACGAGTAACTTCAAAGCCATCAATGCCGGGCATCATTTTGTCTACAATAACGGCATGGGGGCGAATGGATTTAACTTTTTTCAGCGCCTCAAGACCGTCTTCGGTTTCGATAACTTCGTAATTCAGATCTGTGAGCGCCTTTCTTACAACTTTTCTTATCAGTCTGTCATCATCGATAACAAGAACTCTGACCATTGTTTTCCCCTTCTACTCGAAACTACGGGATGAGCATATGTAACATATTTATGAAATTATTATAGAGTGTCCGGGGCGTTGCGACAGTCACCTGACAGTACCATCCGGGGGTATTTTTATCATCGCTTTAGTCCTATGACTGGAGAGCTAGGCAAGCGGTCCGACTCGTGATTTGTAGGAGATTTACAGGAGTGGCTGGCGGATGGGAGCGAAGGAATGGCGATGTTGGGCGCAGGGGCCATGTCTGTCAATGGCGGCACGATGGAGCTCGGTGCCATAGCCCTTGTGCTGAGCAAAGCCATAGTGAGGATAGTGGCTATCTAGCTCGCACATGAGCCGGTCGCGGGTGACTTTAGCCAGGATAGAGGCGGCGGCAATACTCAGGCTTTGGCTGTCGCCGCGCACAATGGCTTGTTGGGGAATATTGAGCTGGGGCAGGCGAATACGGCCGTCTATCAGCAAAAATTGAGGGGCAGGCCGCAGCTGCATTACAGCCGCCTCCATTGCCAGCTTGTTTGCGGGCAAAATGCCAATTTCGTCTATCACAGAAGCAGGCTGCTGGCCGATGCCGTAAGCTACGGCATTTTCAATAATCAGCTCAAACAGCGCCTCGCGTCTTGGGGCGGTAAGCTGTTTGGAATCGTTAACGCCGTGGAGAATTAATTCGGTAGTGGGGTTCAGAGGCAAAATAACGGCGGCAGCAACCACTGGCCCAGCCAGCGCGCCGCGTCCGGCTTCGTCGATACCGGCGATGCGGGTGCAATTGTGCTGTTGGGAAACGGCTGTTTCCAGCGCCAGATTAGCCATGGTGTATTTAACGTAGAGGCACAGAGACGTAGAGTTTTTCTCCGCACCTCTGCGGCTCTGCGTTGAAAAAATTATTTTGGGGTGGGGTGGGGATTGGCGGCCGCCCGGCGCTTTTCTTGACGGGTGTAAACGCCCGTTAGCAAGTTCCAGCGGATCTTCACCGCCTCCCAGAATGTGCCCAGATAGCCACCAAGCGTTACGTGGGTTCCTTCAGCATCGCGCCAGTTGGCGGCAATAACGTGAATTTTGTAGCCAAAGCGTCGCGCCAGCGCCAACGCTTCCATATCGAACCCCCAGCGGTCAATTTGGGAGATAGAAAAAATTTGTTCGGCGGCCACAGCGCGAAAAGCTTTAAAGCCGCATTGTGTGTCCCAAATGCCGGGCACGGCCATAATCTGTACAAACAGGTTGCCGGTATTTCCCAGAGCTCGCTTGAAAAACGGCTGTGGCTGGGCCTGAACGGCGCCTTTGGCATCCTTTCTATCTCGCGAACAGATGACGACGCTGGTCCCCTGGTCAAAGAGAGGCTTCATTCGGTCGAAGTGGCTCATGTCGGTGGAGTTATCGGCGTCGGTGAAGAGCCTGATGTCGCCCCGTGCCGCCAGCATCCCCTGGCGCACGGTGTAGCCCTTGCCCATATTTTGCTTGCGAGCCGCCCAGCGTATGTTTTCTTTGCCCTGGGCAAAAGATTCAATAACGCTAAGGGTGTTATCTTTGGAGCCATCCAGCACAATGAGCAATTCCCAGGTGTAGGACTGTGCAGTGAGATAGTTGTAGACGGCCGTTAGCGTCTGGCCGATGCGTTTTTCCTCATTGTAGGCGGGAATAATCACGGATAAATATGGTTTCATTGTCTCTTCCTGTTCCTTCGTCATCAGGGGGGCAATGTTACCCGGCTGTGGGGGTCTCGTCAACCGGGGTGAGGACGGCCGTCAGGGAATCGTCGTCTACCCGTCGGAGAGCCTGCACCTGGCCGCGCTTGGGCCACATCCTGAAGATGCCCCACATCCCGGCAAGCTGGCCGCGCAGGCGGGCGCGAGCGGCTTCACCGCGCCAGGCGCGCAGGGCATCGCCGGTGATGCGGAGTTGAGATTTAACAATATCTTTCCAGTAGCGGCGCAGCAAGGCAGCCGGATAATTTTTCCAGATGAGGTAAAGGAAGTTACGGCCGTCGTAATAGCTGCCCGTAACCGAACCACCGGTGGCTTTGAGCTTATGGTAGACAACGGCCGTGGGCACGTAAAGCACCTGCCAGCCCGCCAGATTGGCTCGCCAGCCCATGTCCACATCTTCACAGCTAAAAAAGAAGTCGTCGTCGAGAAAGCCAATTTCATTCAGCATAGTGCGCCGATAGGCGGCGGAACCGCCGCAGGCGCTAAAGACCGGCTCACTTTGGTCGAACTGGCCCACGTCTTTTTGCCAGACGCCCCGGTTGCCGGGCAGACCATCAACGCGATAGTAGTCCCCGGCAGTGTGGAAGGTATCGCGCTGGTCGAACAGCAGCATTTTGCTGGCAACGCTGCCCACCTGTGGGTTCTGCTCAAAAGCCTGCCACACTTCGCGTAGCCAGTTGGGTTCAACGGCCGTATCGTTGTTGAGCAAAACGATGATCTCACCCTGGGCAGCGGCCCAACCTGCGTTGCAGGCCCCGGTAAACCCGCGATTTTGCCCCAATTCAATGAGTTTTACCTCGGGGAAATTTTCGCGCACGTAGGTCTGGGTGCCGTCGGTGGAGCCGTTATCGACCAGCAGCGTCTCAAAGTCGGTGAACGTTTGCTGGCGCAGGGAGCCTAGGCAGTCGTTCAGGTGATGACGGCCGTTCAGGTGGGGGATGATAATGGAGATTTGGGGCATTGTGGTTAGTCGAACAATCCTGCTTTTTGGATCGCTTCTCGTTCGCGTACGCGGTTGTCGTCATTGATACGAAGGATTTTGAGGGTGACGCGGGCAACGGCAGTCAAAGGCAAAATCTTAGCGCCATCAAACTTGAAATGATCTGACCAACTTTGCTGACGAGGATTGAAAAATGGTGTTAACTCGCCGGTTTCTGGATCGAATGAACCAATGTTTGGCCCTTTATACCGATTGCAGCGCAGGCAAGAGAGTGCCAGGTTTTCTTCTGTGGATTCGCCATCATGCTGACGTGGCACAATATGATCCGGTTCATGTTTGTGCAAGGAGACTTTTTCTGGCAACAGGCAGTATTCGCAGCGATAGCTAGCGCGTTTGGCAACGAGTATTCGCAATTCTGTGGAAATGTCGGTGGGCAAGAGAGAATCCTGATTATGATTGGTTGGCTACCTGTGCCTTGAGCATGACAACAATATGCTCTAGACGCTCAAGCTCATCTAACTCTAGCTGCTCGTCCGCAGACAGGATACCAGATTCGTTGAGTACCAACAGCCGCTGCAGGCGAGCCTGAGCTTGCTCGGAGATATGGTAATCAATCACTGCCTGGGGTGTGGGGTTCTCAGCCAAAAATTGGATGACTTCAGTTGCAGCAGCAATAGCCACGGTCTTGAAACCTACCAGACTTAGCTCAATAATCGTTGGCAGCCATGAGCCAATTGGCTCAATGCGCCGGGCTAAATCATCTGGAACCTGCAACGTCATTTGAATCATTGTCGTGTCTCACGAATAAGCCGTTTGTTTACAGATTACAGTATAGCGTAAGTAGGATAGTTGTGTTAGATGGATTTTAGGGGGAACGGCCGTTTCCATCAAAAATGTACGGCCGTAGGGGCCAGGCAGGTGCTCGTAACCTGCTGGATTCCCCAAAACCATTGCTCCACCTGCCTCACCCCAATATTCCCACCCTGTATAAATTTGCAAACACGGGACGAGGCGTTTGGGTGATGATTTTTGACCCGATTCGAAAAATGGTCAAACGCCTCGCCCCTATGCCAGGATGTTCAAGATGAAAGCATAATCAAAGGCGATGTCTTTGAGGTAATCGTAACGGCCGCTTGAGGCAAAATGTCCCGCGCCCATGTGGGTTTTAAGCAAGAGAATATTGTCATCGGTTTTGAGAGCGCGCAGCTTTGCGGCCCATTTGGCCGGTTCCCAATACTGCACCCGGGGGTCGTTTAGCCCGGCGGTGATGAGAATGTGTGGGTACGTCTTGGCCTCCGTATTGTCGTAGGGGGAGTAGGAGACCATGTATTTGTAATACGCTTCATCTTTAGGATTGCCCCATTCCTCAAACTCCCCAGTGGTGAGTGGAATTGTTTCGTCCAGCATGGTAGAGACGACATCGACGAAGGGAACGCCAGCCACAACCACTTTAAACAGTTCAGGAGCCATCACCGTGACCGCCCCCATGAGCAAGCCCCCGGCGGAACGGCCGTTAATCGCCAATTTCTCACTGCTTGTATATTTCTCTGCAATCAGATGCCGGGCGCAGGCAATGAAGTCTGTAAACGTGTTCTTCTTTTGTAGCCACTTGCCCTGGTCATACCACTGTCGACCCATCTCCTTGCCGCCGCGAATGTGAGCAATGGCGTAAACAAAGCCGCGATCGATCAGGCTGAGCCGCTTCTGGTCGAAGCCAGGGGACATGCTGGCCCCATAAGAGCCATAGCCATACAGTAGGCAGGGATTGTTGCCATCACGCTGTAGACCTTTGCGATAGACAAGCGATATGGGAATCTCTGTGCCATCGGGGGCGGTGGCGAAGGTGCGTTCTGCCCGGTAATTTGCCGGATTGTAGCCGCCAAGAACGGGAAGCTGTTTAATCTTGTGCCATTCTAGCGTGTTCATATCCAGCTCCACCGTGGTGTCGGCGGTCGTGAGCGAGGTGTAGACAAAGCGCAGCTGGTCGGTGACAAATTCCGGGTTGTCGCTGGCCTGCACGGCATAGACGGGCTCGGGGAAGGGAACGGGCTGTAGATGGCTGCCGCTAAAGCTGTGGATGTCCAGCGTATGCAGGCCGTTTTTACGGCCGTATAGCACCAGATGATCTACAAACAGATCGATGTTTTCTATCAGCTTTTCCGGGTTATGGGGGATAAAGATTTGCCAATCTTCCAAAGCCGGAGTGGATACCGGCGTAAACATCACTTTAAAGTTCGGCGCATCGTCGTTGGAGAGGATAAAAAATTCTCCTTGTCGATGATTGAGGAAATAGCGCACGCCGCGCCGCCGGGGCGCCAGCAGCGTCAATTCTCCATCTGGCGTATCGGCGTCCAGATAGCGCTGTTCAGACGTTTCCATGCTAAAGGAGGTAATGACGATGTAAACGTCATCGCGCGTTTTGTGCATAAAGACGTTAAACAGCTCATCTGGCTCATGGTATACCTCAACGTCCTCTGCGGCCTCAGTGCCCAGCGTATGGCGGAAAATTCTGTCGCTGCGCCATACATCGTTTTGCTTGTTGTAGAAAAGCGTCTGGTTGTCGTTGGCCCAGGCAACAGAGTAGAAGGTGTTTGGCACAGTGTCGGGCAGCAGTTCGCCGCTAACCAGATCCTTCACCACCAAAGTATACCGCTCGCCGCCGCTGGTATCGGTGGAGTAGGCCAGAAGCTGCTGGTTTGGGCTCATGATAAAGACGCCCAGCTTGAAGTAGCTTGTGTCTGCAGCCAGCTCATTTTCGTCCAGCAAAATCTCTTCCGGTGCCTCCAAAGAGCCGTGCTTGCGGCAGTGAATTTTGTACTGTTTCCCCGCTTCGGTGCGGTAATAGTAGTAATATTCGCCTTTTTTCACCGGCGCACTGCTGTCAGTTTCCTGAATACGGCCGACCATCTCCGCATATAGCTCGTCCTGCAGCGGCTTTGTGTGAGCCATCATCTTTTCGGTGTAGGCGTTTTCGGCTTCCAGATAGGCAAGCACTTCAGGATTTTCCCGCTCGCGCAGCCAGTAGTAGTTGTCGATGCGGGTGTGTCCGTGCAGCGTTAATTCTTTTGGTTTGATGGCGGCGATGGGGGGAGTTGGTTTCGTATCCATCTATGATCCTTTAGGAGGTAATTGGGTAACTGCGCAACTGAGTAATTACCCAATTACTCAATTACAAATTGACTCATGTAGTCAGCCAGTGCTTCTTGCCACGGCCGTAATTCAACGCCAATTGCCTTACCCGCGACGTTGTGCAGAGCGCAGTAGGGCGGTGGGGTAGACATCCGTTTAAATTCCTTGCCTAAAATGGGTGTGTTCACAACATCTGTCAGTCCGGCCAGCCGCAAAATTTCGTTGGCAAACTCCCAGCGCGAGCAGGTGCCGCAGTTGACCAGGTGGTAAATGCCGTACTGATCTGTTTGAATAAGTTGGGCGATGGCTCTGGCCACGTCCTGCGTATAGGTGGGGTTGCCCACCTCGTCTGTAACCACGCGCAGCTGGCCGGTCTGCCGGGCGCGCTCCAGGATGGCGTGAATGAAGTTGCGGCCCTGTTGCGCATACAGCCAGGCGGTACGCACAATGTAATAGCGTGTTAGCAAGTTTTGCACGTGGACTTCAGCGGCAGCTTTGGAACGGCCGTAGGCATTCACCGGATTGCGGGGCATCCACTCTTCATACCCGGCGGGGTTGTCCCCGGCAAAGACCTCGTTGGTGCTGATGTGCACCATTGACGCGCCAGCTTGCTGGCAGGCCAAGGCCACGTTTTGCGTGCCCAGGCCATTCACTTTGTAGGCGTATTCAGGGTCTTTAGCGCAGCCATCCACATTGGTGTAGGCGGCCGCGTGGATGATGAGGTCGGGGGAAGTGGTGGAAACGGCCGTAAATACCGCTTCCTTATCCGTTATATCTAGTTCTGCACGAGGAAAGGTAAATAGCTCGTGTTGATGGAGTTCGGTTTGCAGGGCAGTGGCCAAATGCCCGCCCCCGCCAGTGATCAAGATGCGCATGGCGGGGATTATACCTATTTGCCAAGAAAAAAACTGGTAATCCGTAATCGGTGAGCGGTAAACGGTGAACAGTAATCGGTAGACTGTTTACTGACCTACTGATTACTGCTTACTGTTTGCCGATTACTGAAAACGAGCCGCCTCCCACCCCAAAATTGCCTTCTTGCGGCTGGTGCCCCAGCGATAGTTGCCCAGGCCGCCGGCCTGACGAATGACGCGGTGGCAGGGAATGAGATAGCCGATGGGGTTGCTGCCCACGGCTCCGCCCACGGCGCGGGAAGCTTTCGGATTGCCAATCATCTGCGCGATGGTGCCGTAGGTAACGGCCGTTCCTGCCGGAATCTTTAGCAGCGCCTGCCACACCTGAATCTGAAAGTTGGTGCCTTTGAGGTAGAGAGGGAGCGACGGCTGTTCTTCTGCCTTGGTTAAGTTGAAGATAGGATCGACATATGGCCGTGTGGCTTCATCATCCGCCACAAATTCTGCTTCCGGCCAGCCAGCCTTTAGCGCCGCGAGGGCTGCCTCCCGGTCGTCGTCGGCCACAAAGTGCAGGCCGCAAATGCCCCGCTCCGTTAGAGCAATGAGGCATTCGCCAAAAGGTGAATCATGAAAGCCGTATTGGATTGTCAGGCCAGCGCCCTTTTGTTTGTACTCGCCGGGAGTGATGGCTTCGTGTGTCACAAACAGGTCGTGCAGGCGGCTGGGGCTGGAGAGGCCACTTTCGTAGGCCGTGTCTAGAATGGATTGCGACGCAGCCAGCAGCTTTTTGGCGTGCTGCACGGTGAGGAACTGCAAGAAGCGTTTGGGGCTGGTGCCCGCCCAGCGGCTAAAGAGGCGCTGGAAATGATACTCGCTGAGCCCTACGTGGGCGGCAACCTCAGCCAGCGAGGGCTGCTCCTGGAAATTTTCTTCTAAAAAGTGGATAGCGGCTTCGATACGGCCGTAATCAGCCGAAAGTTCAGCAGCCGAAAGCGTTTCACGCGAAAGTTCTGCCAACATCTGTCATCCTCCAAAGTCGGTCAAATTTGTAAAATTGACCAATGGTGCGTGGTTTATTGCATAAAATTGATGCTGAAATCATAAGCTTTTTTGTCACGCTTCTCCACCCACTTCTTGCGCAAAATTAGAGCCAGTCGTCAAGGTTGTACACTTCAATTTCTGAGGCGAAACGCCGCAGGTCGGCATCGTTGCTAACCCAGGCGGTTGCCCCATTTACCAATCCTGTAGCGACGAGAAGCGCATCCGCGGGACGCAGATTATACAAAGCACGGAGCTGAGCTGCCCGACGTGCTGTGTCCCGAGTTACATCGGCAATTGTCAGGTTAGGGAAATTGGCCAGCAGCAGCTCATATTGTCGCGCTACATCACCACGATTTTGCTTCCAGGGCAATATGGTTAATTCCATGATTGTGACGGTTGAAATGATGCCCCGACAGGTTCCATCTGCAATAGCTGACAGTACTGCCCTGGTTAGTGGCAAATAGGTTGGATTCGCTTCAAAATGGTAGATGAAAATGGAGCTGTCGAAGGCAAGACGAGAATGATTGGCTAGCTGTCGTCTGATGTGGTCCATGCAGCCCGCTCCTCGCTGAGATACACAATTGGCTCTACGTTTTGCCACACTTCTTTGTGCAGTCCGGCCATGTAGGTGACGTAGTCTTCAGGTTTGGGCAGCAGGACAATAATGTCACCCTGCACATCAACCAGCAGACGATCACCGGCTTCTATGCCTAACTGCCTGCGGGCTACGCTAGGGATTGCGATTTGGTAGCGGTTGCTTACTTTGACTGAAAGATTGTTGCTCATTTTGCACGCTTAGCATTTTTGGGATAATGCTTAGCATTTTAGCCGAGGCTCTCAGCAAAAGCAAGCTCCTGGAGAACGGCCGTATCCCTCTCTATCTCCCTCAAATCCGCCAGCGCCAACTTTGCTCGCTCCCCGCCAATTTGCTGCAAGGCCCATACGGCGTGGCCGCGAACGATGGGTTCAGGGTCGGAGAGCAAATTTGCCAGGGCGGGAACGGCCGTTTCGCTGCCCCAATTCCCCGCCGCCACGCAGGCGTTGCGCACCAGCCGCGCTCGCTTGATGCGCTTGATGGGGCTGTGGGCGAAGCGCGTGGCAAAGGTGGCCTCGTCCAGGGTGAGCAGGTCGAGCAGTGGCGGCGCAGCATGGTCCCAATCTCGTTCAGGGTAAAAACGAATCTCCTGTGTGGCTCGGGCAAAGCGGTTGAAGGGGCACACCACCTGGCAGATGTCGCAGCCGTAGATCCAGTTGCCCATGAGCGGCCGTAATTCGCGCGGAATCCAGCCTTTAAGCTCTATCGTTAAGTATGAGATGCAGCGACGGGCGTCCAGCACGTACGGTTGGGGGAAGGCGTTGGTGGGGCAGGCGTCCAGGCAGCGGCGGCAGGTGCCGCAGGAAGGCATCTGGGAGACTGATTCAATCTCCAGTCTCCAATCTCTAATCTCCAAAGTTGTGAGGATTTCCCCTAGAAAGAAAAACGACCCACGCTGCGGCGCAATTAGCATCGTATTTTTGCCGGTGAAGCCCAGTCCGGCTGTGGCCGCGTGGTCACGCTCTAAAATTGCACCGGTATCTACGTAAACTTTGGTTTCCACGCCGCTTTTCGGCTGCTGTGTCTTTAGCCAGTTGGCCAGCTCTTCCAGGCGGGGCGTCATCACGTCGTGGTAGTCGGCGCCCCAGGCGTAGTTAGAAATGCGCCCCCGGCTGGGGTCTTTGGCAACGGCGGGCGGCAGCGACACGGTGCTATACTCCAGCCCCACGCAAATGATGGTTTGTACGCCGGGCAAAATGACGTTGAGGTCTTGCCGCCGCGCCAGCCGGTCTGGGCGGGCCAGGTAGCCCATCTGCCCGTGCATTTCGGCGTCTATCCAGTGTAGATAGGCCTGGAGGTTGGGGCTGGGAACGGCCGTTACAGCCCCAACCATATTAAAGCCTAGCGCTTCTGCCTGCTGTTCTAACTGTTGCCATAATTCTGCCATGGCCTGATCGTATGGCGACAATCGTCAATCGTCAATTGCGTGTTATAATTTGCCGGAGTGTTTACCGATCAACAGAAGGAGGAAAAGTCCATGAGCGATACAGCGGTAAATGTAAGCGTAGAATCAATGAAGCGGGTGGATTTAGTGACAGTAAATGGGCGCATCGACAGCAGCAATGCCCCCCAATTTGAGGGAAGTTTAAAAGATCTGACGGAAAACGGCCGTCACAATCTGGTGTTAAATCTGTCCGGCGTGTCTTATATGAGTAGTGCAGGCTTGCGTACGCTGGTTTCTACCCTGAAAGAGTGCAAGAAGCGTGGCGGTGATGTGCGTCTGGCTGCGCCGTCTGAGCGCGTGGCTGAAGTGCTTTCTTTGGCCGGGCTGGACTCGTTATTTAAAGTGTACGAAGACGATACTGCTGCGGTTGGCAGCTACTAAGTTTGCGGCCGTATTCAGTTAGCAATATGCAGTTTAAGCTGCCTGTTGCTCGCTGATTACTCCCCCTTATTCCTCGTATGGGTGATCAACACGTCCTCACCGTTCCCGGACGTTACGAAGAAATTCAAAAAATTTGCCAATTTGTGGCTGAAGGCGCTGCTGAAAGCGGGCTGGATGAGACAGCAATTTTTCATATTGAATTGGCATGTGATGAAGCCTGCACAAATATTATTGAGCACGCTTATGGTGGTGAAGATAAGGGTGAGATAAATATTGGCTGGCAGCTAAAAGATGAGGCTTTTACCATCACATTCCATGATAGGGGCCATCCCTTCGATCCAGATGCCGTGCCTGAGCCTACCCTGCCGCCCACCCCGCCTGATCCGGCAGCCGTTCCCGATATTGACCAAGTAAAAGTAGGTGGTTTAGGCATCCATTTTATGCGCCAATTGATGGATGACGTGCAGTTCCATTTTGATGAAGAAGGCGGCAATACGTTGACTTTAGTGAAGAACAAAACATGAGCAGTATGAATGTTTGGCAAGAATCTGTTGGGAATGACGTTTGGATTGTGGGGATAAACGGCCGTTTAGATCAAACCCTCAACCCCGTTTTGGAACAGCACCTCACTACCCTGTTGGACAAAGGCCGGGTAAAGCTTGTCGTTGATCTTAGCCAGACCAACTACATCAACAGCGGCGGTTTGCGTACCCTGGTGACTGGCTGGCGAAAAGCCCGGCAGCAGCAGGGCAACCTGGTTTTGTGTGGCTTAGACGGCCGTCTCCAAGAAATTTTTGGTATGGTCGGCTTTGATCAGCTGTTCCAGATATATCCAAATCGCCAGGAAGCCCAGAACCAACTGACGGAATAATCAACTTGTAACAGTTCAAGGGTATTCATGTTCACACTGGCTGCTGCCTACGCCCAAATAACAGACGGTCTTGCATGGCCGTCTATTTCATTTGCCTTGCTCATTGGTGCCCTGGCGCTGTCGGCATACATATTGCTCCGCCGCTACCGTTCGCGGCAGCTGCTCATCCAGCGCGTGGCCGAGCTGGAGGCCCTTAGCGATGCGGGCCGCGCCCTTGTCGCCGCTCAGCTAGATGTAGACGCGCTGGCTGAACTCATTGCCAATGAAGCGGGCAAGGTGATTGAAAACCGTACCTTTCAGGTAGGGCTGTTTGAAGAAAATGATTACCATATTCTCTATTGGAAGATTCGCGGCGAGCGGCAGGAAACGCCGCAAACCTTTGATCTGAGCGACGGTGGCGGCATTATTAGCTGGGTGCGCCAAAGTAAACGGCCGTTGCTGGTGCGCGATTTTCATAAAGAGCTAGACAGCCTGCCTGCCCGCCCTCGCTATATCAGCAATGCTCCTCCGCGTTCAGCAATTTTTATTCCTATGGTAAGCGGCGAGCGCACGATTGGCATTGTGGCGGCACAAAGTGGCGAGCCCAACCGCTTTGCCGAAGAGGATATGCGCCGCTTGACCATTTTAGCTAACCAGGCGGCGGCAGCCGTAGCCCACGCCTTGCTGTTTGCCCAGGAACGTACCCGCTCGGCGCATTTAGAGTTGGTGGGGCAAATTGGGCTAAAGATTAGCAAGGTGCAAAATCAGGATGAGATTTTTAGCCAGGTCGTGCACCTGACACAGCAAACCTTTGGCTTTCATCTGGTAACTATTTTTGGTATTGACCCGGTAACGGGTGAGGCGGTTATCCAGGCCAGCAGTGATGCCGATATTTTTGCGGCCGATTGGCGCATTCAGCCGGGGGTTGGCCTCATTGGCACGGCCGTTGCCACCCAACAAACCATCGTCAGCAACAATACCATTGAAGATGAACGCTTTGTCTCGCAGGACAATCCATTAGAGAACAGCACCCGGGCCGAAATGGCGCTTCCCCTCATCATTGATGGCGAAGTGGTCGGCGTGTTGGATGTGCAAAGTCCCAAAACTGGTGTTTTTACACGCATTGAGAAGATGACCCTGGAGGCGCTGGCCGCTGAGATTGCCGTTTCCATTAGCAAGCTGCGCCAGCTGGCCCGCCAGCGTGAACAGGCCTGGCTGTCTACCGCCCAGCTGCAGGTGGCCGAGGCCATCAGCCGAAGCGCTGATTTGGAAGAGATGCTAACGGCCGTAAACCGCCTTACCACCATGCTGGCTGGTGTTCCTTTTTGTGCTATCTTGCTGTGGGATGAAGAAACGGCCGTTTATCGCGGCAGCCACAGTATTGGCTTCACCCCACACGGCGAACAGCTCATTCACCAGCAGCGTCTGAAAATTGGCGACTGGCCTGCGCTGGATGCCGTTCACGTAGGGCAAGAACGGCTTGCTACCCAAAAAATTCCGCACTGGCTGCAATACCTGCCGGAAAACAACCTCCAGCACGAGTCGCTGCTTATGCTGCCTGTGTGCACCTTCACGGAAACCATATTAGGGGTGATGATCGTTAGCGAAACGCCGCCCGCCCGGCACCACGCAGATGTATTGCAAACGCCTGGTCGGCGCGAGGATTTGCTGGAAAGCATCACCCAGCAGCTGGCCCGCGGGCTGGAAAACTGGCAGCTGCGCAATGCCCAGCAAGAAGAAGCGTGGGTCAATACGGCGCTGTTTCAAGTGGCAGCGGCTGTCAACAGCCTCATCGATCTGAATGAAATTTTAGACACGATTGCCCGGTTGGTGCCGATGCTGGTAGGGGTAGGATCGTGCATTATTCTGATTTGGGATGAGGATCGAGAGCAGTTTCGACCGGGTCCCAGCTTTGGCATTAACGAGATGGGGCGTGGTCTGTTGGAAACATTGGCGCTGGATCAGAAGGAATTTGAGGATATTTCCCCGCGTCTGGCCGATGGCTTATCTCCTACCGGCACTTATTACCTCATCCAGCTGCCGGGCTGGCTAGAAAAGGTGCTGGGCACAGAAAAGGCGCTTGCCTTCCCGCTGAATGCTCGGGGGCGCCTGGTAGGCGCGATGGTCGTGGGTTCTTCGATGGAGAATGGGTATGCACTTTCGACCCGGCGGTTGAACATTCTTACCGGCGTGGCGCATCAGGCAGCAACGGCCGTTGTCAATAACCATCTTTACCACGAAGCGGCAGAGCGCAATCGGCTAGAACGTGAGCTGGACGTAGCGCGGGGCATTCAGGCAAGCCTAATTCCTGCTGGCAGCCCGGATATTCCTGGCTGTTCGGTGGCCAGCTATTGGCTGGCCGCGCGTCAGGTAAGCGGCGACTTTTACGACTTTATTCCTTTGCGCGATGGCAGTTGGGGCATTGTGGTGGCCGATGTGGCCGACAAAGGTATTCCGGCAGCCCTCTTTATGGCGCTTTGCCGCACCGTTTTGCGAGCGGTAGCCATCAGTCGCCGAGATCCAGCCGAAGCCCTGATTCGCGCCAATGAAGTTATTAACCAGGACACCCAATCCGATCTGTTTGTAACGATTTTTTATGCCATCTGGAACCATGAAACTCAGCAAATCTGCTACGCCAATGCGGGCCATAACCCTCCGATACTGCTGCGCCGAGACGGTTCTGCTACGTCGTTGACGGCGCATGGCATGGCTCTGGGCGTGGTGCCGGAAGTTAAGATGAAGAGCCACACTTTTAAATTTCTGCCGGGCGACACGCTACTCCTGTATACCGATGGCGTGACAGAGGCCATGAATGAAGATTATGATGAATTTGGCATGGGCCGCTTGCGGCAGGCTGCATTGGAGAACCGACATCGCCCTGCCAGACTGATTGCCGGTAGCATTACCAAAGCGGTTCGCAACCATGCAGGCGACACGCCTCAGTTTGATGACATTACTTTGGTAGTAATGAAGCGAGAAGAGAGCGGCTTGTGATGCGAGGGTGTGCTGCGTGCTGTGCAAGACGCACGCTTCACGAAACGCTATAGCTGTTGCTCCAGAGTAAAGGAAATAACGATGAGCACCAAACAAAACAAAGTGGACAACCCGAACATCAATCGTGCGGCGCGCACGGGCCGTCCAACGGAAGATGAGCGTTTGCTGTCTGGCCCGGCCCTGGAAGGCAAGCCTTTTTATGAGACCGATACCTGGCGCGTGATGCGCATTATGGGCGAGTTTGTAGAAGGGTTTGACGTGCTGGCGGAGCTGGGTACGGCCGTTACCATTTTTGGCTCTGCGCGGGTTAAACCAGGAGAGCCGCAGTATGAAACGGCCGTTGCGGTGGCTAAAACATTGGGAGAGGCTGGTTTTAACATTATTACCGGCGGCGGGCCTGGCATTATGGAAGCGGGCAATAAAGGGGCTAGACTGGCCGGGGTGCAGTCTGTTGGCCTGAATATAGAACTGCCGTTTGAGCAGCATCTCAATCCTTACGTCGATCTTTCGATTGATTTTCGCTACTTTTTTACGCGCAAGGTAATGCTGGTGAAATATGCCCAGGCGTTTGTGATCTTCCCCGGTGGCTTTGGCACGATGGATGAGCTGTTTGAATCCCTTACGCTTATTCAAACAGGCAAGGTACAAAACTTCCCGGTTGTGTTGTTTAATACCAAATATTGGCAAGGCCTGATTGACTGGCTAAAAGACAGCATGTTGGCTGGCGGCAAAATCTCGCCAGAAGATTTAGATTTGCTTATTCTTACGGACTCGCCAGAGGAAGCACGAGATGCAATTGTGAATTCTTTGCAAGACCATTGGCGTATGCGCCAGGAAGAAGGCGCCAGGCAAGAAGCGCGTAAAGCTTACGGCAATCGATAAATGAACAACTATTTTTTGGGCAAATTGTGTAAAGTAGGCTATTGTAAATTCTGACTAATGGCAATACGCTATGGACAGGGCCGGGCTGGCTATGGAGAGGACAAAACTTAGCAAAATAGCTCGTCAGGCCAAGTTCAAATTTTGGCAGGTCAGCAGGAACGCCTCGAAGTTTGATACAAAGCCGTTTGCTAAATACGATAAGAACTCACTGTAAAGGTAACTTTTGTAAATTGATTGTTTTAACAATCTCTCAATCCCTAAATAAACGCTATGAATCCAGAAAAAATTGGCCGATATGAAATAAAGAGTGAAATTGGTCGGGGCGGTATGGCTACCGTTTACGAAGCATACGATCCCCGCTTTGAGCGCACGGTCGCCCTAAAGATGCTGCCGCGTGAGTTTATGCACGAGGCAGAGTTTCGGGCGCGCTTCACCCGCGAGGCACGCACCATTGCCACGCTGGAGCATCCGGCAATTGTGCCGGTGTACGATTTTGGCGAGGAGAACGGTCAGCCATTCCTGGTGATGCGCCTCATGACGGGCGGGTCTTTGTCAGATCGTTTAGCCGACGGCCCCATTCCCATTGACGAAGCGGCCGTTATCCTTAAGCGGCTCGGTTCTGCTCTGGACCGGGCGCACGGGATGGGCATTATCCATCGCGATCTTAAGCCCAGCAACGTGCTGTTTGACCACTACGGTGACGCCTTTCTGGCTGACTTTGGCATTGTGCACGTTTCTTCATCTACCAATGCCTTGACCGCCAGCGGCAGCCTGGTAGGCACTCCCACCTACATGAGTCCCGAACAGGTGTATGGCGATAAGCAGCTAGACGGCCGTTCCGACATCTATGCCTTGGGTGTCATCCTCTTCCAAATGCTCACCGGCCACACGCCCTACGACGCCGATACGCCTGCCCGTATGATGATGAAGCACGTCATGGACCCCGTGCCCGAAATTTTGAGCCTGCGGCCGGATCTGCCGCCAGCCTGTAACGAAATCATTAATAGGGCGATGGCCAAGGAGCGGGACCAGCGGTTTTCCTCAGCTACAGATTTGTCCTCAGCCTTAACGGCCGTTACCAGACCCAGTTTAGAGCAGCCCAACATTGCCAAGCTGGAGGCAGAATTGAGCGAAATGCAGGCGGATTTGTTGGATGAAACGCTTCCCCCGGCGACCCAGGCGCGGACAACGGCCGTTCCCCAACAATCAGCTACCAGCACCCCCGTAGTGCCGCCACCCCCGCCAGTTGGCTCAGGAGTGGGCGCGGTGCCAACGCCAACACCCGGCTCCCACGTGCAAACAGGCAGCGGTGGGGTGCCTAAATGGGTGTGGGGTGTCGTTGGGCTAATTGTTTTGCTTTGCCTGGGAGGTGCTTACCTGGCCGCAACTTCTATCTCCAGCGGTGAGCTTGCTTTGTTTGGCGGTGATCCGACCAATACTCCGCGCCCGGTAGATGATGATGAGGAAGAGATAGACGAGGAAGCTACCCAAGAAGCGATTGCTGCCCTCCAAACGGAGGAGGCAGAAGTAACTCCCACGGTTGTCGAACTCCCAACCGACACGCCGGAGCTACCAACCAATGAGCCCGCCAACCCAACGCCAGATTTAGTGGCAACGCGACAAAGCGCGGAAGCAACGCGCGATGCCGCGGCTACAGATGAACCCCCGCCACCGACGCCACTTCCGCCAGACGCAAACCTAGTGGCGCTGCATGGTCCAGTCGATGGTACGCTACCTCACGATGACGATGCGTTTATTGAAACAGAGTACATTGACGTCACTCCGGCTAATTTTGTAATGCAGGTAGATATGGTGAACCCTTACGGGCCAGAGACAGGCGATTGGGACTTTGGCCTGATCTTTCGTCAGAGTGATGTGGACGACGAAATACGGTTGGTGGTGCGCTCCGATGGCCTGTGGACACTCAACGATCGCTCTCCAGGTACGGATACGTTTGTGCAGGAAGGCGACGTTTCTGACCGCCTCAATCTAGGCGCAGATGTCAGCAATCGGTTCCAGATAATTGCTATTGACGACCAGGGCTACTTTTTCCTCAACGGCGAATTTGTTTCTGACCTGGATCTTTCTGCGCGTTCCAATGAAGGCAATGTTGCGCTGGGTACGGGTTTCTATGGGGCAGATGAGATCAACGGTGAAGTTACGCCTTACCGTAATTTTGGCCTCTGGTCAGTGAATCCCATTTATGGACCGGACAGCGGCGAACTGGTACATGCCTTAGACGATCTCATCAAGCTGGAAACGGCCGATGTTGATGTGCGCAATTTCATTGTTGACACAACGTTTACAAATCCATTTGCTGCCTCCGTTAATGAATGGGACTATGGCTTTTCCTTCCGTACGAATGGCTCTTTTAAATATTGGCTCGTGCTCGCTTCTGAGGGTGAGTGGCAACTGGCCGACCGCCAGGGCAGCGCCGATGATGAAGTTGTTGTGGCTGAAGGTGAATTGGCGAACCTGAACATAGGCGCCAATGAAACAAACACGGTCCGCCTCATTGCCTGGGGAGACGTAGGTTACTTCTTCCTGAATGGGGAGTTTATTGATACGCTGGATTTGTCCAACAATCAGGATTCAGGCGAAATTGAAGTGATGACAGCCTTCTTCTTCGACCACGAACTTGAAGGCGAAGCTACGGGATTTAATGACTTTACGATTATCCCGCTACCATAAATGAAATTATGGAAATTAGAGGCTGGAGATCAGAAATAAAACTCCAGTCTCTAATCTCCAATTCTCCCCCTCGTTAAGAACCCTAGCATTACAAAAATAAGGCCCAAAATGAACATGACTGCTGCCTGGATGTTGACGCGATTATGCCAGGTGTCGGCAACGGCCGTTACCAACTGCATCCCCGTCTGCCGCACGGTCGCTTCCACCAGTGAATAATCAGCCGGAGCTGGCGGCAGCAGGATGCGGGTGACGGCGGGCAAGACAAATGTGAGGAACAGCACCAGAACGGCCGTGCCCAACAGCGGCCAGCCCCACCAGTGGCCCAGTTCAGACCAGGTGCGCACTGCCAGCAGAGCAACAAGCAGCAAACAGCTAATTGGCAAAAGCCAGAGCAGCCAGCCCCAGCTCCGGGCAAAGGCCAAGGTGCGCTGCAAGCGAAGCAGCTGCGCGCGTGTCTGCACCAGTTCCGCATTTTGCGCCTGCTGCTCCGGTGAAAATAGAGGCACGCTTATCACGCCAAAATCGCCCGCGAGCTGTGGATTGCTGTCCATAGCCTGTACAAGCCGGGTGTGCACTTCCTGGGTGAGCTGCTCCTGAGGGATACCAAGAGGCAAACAGGAAGGGATGGACTGATCCGGACCCAGCAGCTCGGCCGGATTCACTGGCTCGGCGCAAGGGGGCAGGCTATTGACGATGTTGCTCACAATTTGCAGCCCTGGCTGGCCGCGAAAACGCTCCAGCAGCGGCCGGGTGTCAATCTCTAGCTCCGCGTTTTCCAGATCGCCCGTTTCCAGCGTGTCGTAGACAGTGTCAATGGCGGTGTTGGTTTGTGCTTCAATCCAGCCGGGAGGCAGCAGCGTCGCCATGGACTCTTGTAAGAGTGCTTCATCCAAATTAATAGGCGCCAGGCCGCGCTCCTGGGCCTGCTGCTCCAGCGTCTGGGCCACAATTGCTGGCACCGCCTCCACCACCAGGCTATCCAGGTTAGACAGCGATTCCTTAATCAGTTCACGATCCGCCACTACGGCGAAAAAGTTGGTTAAAAACAGGGTGAGAACGGCCGTAATTGCAAACAGCACAGCGGCTATTCCTGCCAAAAAGTTTAAGCATCCACGCATTCTTATCTCCAGTTGTCAGTAGGTCAGTATTCAGTAGAGCAGTATTCAGTAGGTCAGTGATCAGTTTACCCTGGAAGTAACGCGGCTACCCTATTTTTTACTGATTACTGACCACTGACTTCCAGAGCCAGTTTGCCCAAAAACCAGCGGTCCTCCTCGCTGAGTTCGGCCGTAAGCAGCAAATCGGGGCGGCGCTGCCAGGTGCGGCGCAGCGCCTGCTCTCGCCGCCAGCGGGCAATGTTGGCTGCATGGCCGGAGCGCAGCACTTCTGGCACCGACCAGCCGCGAAACCATCTTGCTCATGAATGGCAGGTCGCTGCAAGAATCGATCATGATGATGATTCCGGAAGCGT
>JBHIWP010000051.1:0-22506 GCA_041987425.1 Promineifilaceae bacterium (SeqCode)
CTCGGCTCAGGCTTTGCCGGGCAAGGCCATGCGCAGGCTTTACGCTATGCGGGGGTTGAAATTGTGGGCATGGTCAGCCGCACCGGCGAAGTGGTGAAGCAGGTCGCCGCTGAGCAGGGTATTCCCTACGCTGGTACCGATTGGGCAGCGGCACTAGCTCATTTACAGCCGGATATTGTCGCCATTGGCACGCCAGGCGGGGCCCATTTTGAGCCAATTATGGCGGCACTGGCTCAGGGTTGTCATGTTTTTTGTGACAAGCCACTGGCGGCAACGGCCGTTCAGGCCAAAACGCTCTACAAAAAAGCAGAGGAAGCCGGTGTCAAAACCGCCTATGCTGCCTCATACCGCTATATGCCTCACGTACAGCTGGCCAAAGAATTGGTGGCCCAAGGCGCCATCGGCGAACCACTGGAAGTAGAGTGCGTTTCCCACTTTAATCTCAATCCGCTGCTGCCTTTTAGCTGGTCTCACCGGCTCGATCAGGGTGGCGGGCGCTTAAACAATAATTTCACGCATAAGCTGTCGGTGGTAGAGCATGTATTGGCAGGAAGGATAACGGCCGTATCCGGCACAACGCGCAGCGACATGGCAAAAGCGCCCATCGTCGATGGCGTCCATCATTTCCGCGAACGGCATCATTTTGCGCCCGACTCAGCAGATGATCCCAATTTACAATGGGCGGAATCAGATGCGGATTGGTCATATACCGTTTTAGCGCAACTATCTGCTCAACGGTCCATCCAACCCGTCTCTGCTTTATTCAAACACTGCGGCCTTCAACCTCGTTTTCACCCAGACCACATTACTTTTTACGGCCGTGATGCCGCCCTTTATATGGGAGGACATTATGGGCACGGCCCACTCTACCTCCACCCGCACCGTGGTGCATGGCAGGAAGTCCCGTTGCCTGCTCGCATTATCAGTGCACAGCCGGACATTGACGACCATACCCAGCGCAATTGGACGATTCTTGCGCAAGCATTTGTGGCTGATATCTGTGGCGAGGGCAACAGCACCTACCAAACATTCAAAGATGGCTGGGTTTACCAGGAAGTGATTGAAGCCGTACGAAACAACAGCCATTGGATCGAAGTTGACACCTTTAAAACGTAATGGAGCTTCCCGAAAATGCACAAAAACCGCACAGTTCAACTCAGTCCAGATGCCTACGCTAAATTGCACGAAGTTTCCACAGCGACGCTAACGACTCAGCTGCTTAATTGTGGCTTTCACAACACATTTTTGCCGCTGACTCCCATGCGTCCCGACAAGCGTATGGTCGGCTATGCTTTTACATTGCGCTATGTGCCCATGCGTGAAGATCTGACAGACACGCAATACGACAACAATGCCAACGTGCAGCGATTAGCCGTAGAAAGCGTCACAGCAAACGACGTATTGATTATTGAAGCGCGTGGCGACGTGCGAGCCGCATCGTTCGGTCACATTTTAGCCACGCACGTTCAGGCAAGAGGCGCAGCCGGTCTCGTTACAGATGGCGCTTTACGCGATACGCCGGGATTCAAGAAGTTGGATTTGCCATCCTACTGTAGAGCGCCCCATGCCACCACCTCATTTATTGTCCATCATCCTTTGGAAATGAACGTGCCAATTGGTTGTGCTGGCGTTCTGATCATGCCGGGCGATGTTTTGGTTGGAGATGGTGAGGGTGTGGTTGCCATTCCCGCACAATTGGCCGAAAATGTGGCGCATGATGCTTACGAGCAAGAGCTGCGAGAAGCGTTTTTCACCAAGAAAGTATCTCAAGGCGCAAGCATTCGTGGTATCTATCCACCAAATGAGCAGACGATGGCTGAATTTGAAGCCTGGAAAGCGTCACGGAGGTACGGCTTATGACGCGATTTGATGTGACGACTTTCGGGGAGTCTCTATTACGATTGAGTGTTCCAGTTGGACGGCCGTTAGAGTTAACGTCACGATTAGATATCCATATTGGCGGGTCGGAGTCCAACGTGTTGGCTGTTTTAGCGCAGTTGGGGCACGGTTGCAGCTGGGTGAGCAGCTTGCCAGACAATGCGTTTGGTCGGCTTGTTGCCAATCAGTTTCGGCTGCATAGTATGGATCTTTCAGGCGTTGTTTGGCAGGAAAACGGCCGTATCGGCAACTACTTCGTGGAAATAGTCGCACCGCCCCGCACTATCCAGGTAATTTACGACCGCCAAAACTCTTGTGTGACCCAAATGACCCCCGCACAAATCAATTGGGACGCCTTGCTTGATACACAATTGCTCCATCTATCCGGCATCACCCCTGCCCTTTCGCCTGGATGCCACGACATCACGCAGGAAGCCATTACCCGCGCTCACGCCGCTGGCGTACCGATAAGTTTCGACGTGAATTTTCGCGGCAAATTGTGGTCCTCTGCTGAAGCTGCAAAAACGCTGCTGCCGCTGCTGCAAGGCATCGCGCTGCTGTTCTGTGCCAAAAGAGACGCTGAGCTCTTGTTTGGTGCATCGGGGACAGCGGAAGAAGTTATCGAGCAGCTTGCTGAAAAAACGCAGGCCCAGCACATCGTCGTTTCAACTGGTTCAAAGGGCGTGGTTGGTTGGGATGGGCGGCAGTTTACGCATCAATCTGCTTACGAGACAATCATTATTGATCCCTTAGGCGCGGGGGACGCGCTGGCAGCTGGCGTTATTCATGGCTGGTTAACGGGCGAATTTGCGCGTGGCTTGCAGATGGGTTCTGCCTTGGCGGCAATGGCTTTGAGCCAGGTGGGTGACATGGTTATTGTAACGCCCTCAGCTTTAGATGACTTGCTCGAGGAAGGACAGCGAGGGGTGCGTAGATAATTCTGTAACTGCTCAATGAAAACGAGAAAAGTCTAATTATGAATGAAATTGTGGAAAAACTTGGACAAATCGGCATTATTCCGGTGGTGGCAATTGACAATGCAGAAACGGCCGTTTCCCTCGGAAAAGCATTACTCGATGGGGGATTACCCTGTGCTGAAATTACTTTTCGTACGGCGGCCGCAGCCGACTCAATCAAAAAAATGAGTGCAGCCCATCCAGATCTCTTGGTGGGTGCAGGCACGGTGTTGACGGTTGAACAAGCGAAAGCGGCTAAAGCGGCTGGCGCAAAATTTATCGTCACCCCTGGCTTTGATGCCGCCGTCGTCGATTGGTGTCTGGCCAACGACATGCCCATCACCCCCGGCGTGATGACCCCCACTGATATCAATCAGGCATTGGCCAAGGGGTTGCACCTTCTCAAATTCTTTCCCGCGGAAGCGGCCGGCGGTATCAAGGCGCTCAAGGCGATTGGCGGTCCCTATGTGGGCATCAAATTTATCCCCACTGGCGGCATTGGCCCGGACAATCTGGCCGATTACCTGCGCCTGCCAATGGTTCATGCCTGCGGCGGCAGCTTTATGGTGCAGGAGCAGCTCATTGCCAATGGTAAGTTTGATGAGATTCAGAAGCTGGCGGAAACGGCCGTTTCCATCGTCAATTCAACCCGTTCTGGCAAATAATGGAGTTTTCTCTCCACCGTTTTAAGGATTGTGCCCTGCGGCACAAACTTGACCACGGTGCAGAAAAGATTCTATAGTATTCTTATATTTGTGTTGTCCTTTATTGAATGCCAGCTATTTTCTCAATCTAATCCGTCTAACCCTTATTATTCAACTTAATACCTAATCGTAAAATCTACTGATGCTTTTGGGATACGCTCACTCTTGCTTATCCGGCACTCAATGCCTTAGGGGAGGTAATAAATGAATGTGTCATACAGTAGAAAACGTTCTTTCATATTGTTGTTATTGGCATTAAGTTTGAGCTTTTTGTTAGCAAGCTTGCCGGGCAATTGGGTTCAGGCCGATCCCGCCACCCCAGAGGCACCGCTTACACCCCTCCATGATAGCCTACCCCTTTACGCTACCAAAAACGTGACGCCCCCGCTACTCCCAACCGATGTTCAGGGTTCGCTAAAGACGTTTGATGCGGTTGCCGATGCGGAAGTACGCCAAAGCGCGCCAAACACAAACTTTGGTATCGCGCCTACGTTTGATGTTGGCTATGACAATGACGCAGATTTTCACCAGGTTCAACGCGGTTTGCTACATTTCGACGTAACAACTTATCTGGTGCCCGGAACAGTCATTCACCAGGCCATCCTAAATCTCTATTATTCGGGCTTGTGCGACTACCTTCCTCCACAAAGCATATTGTACCAAGCGCATGGAGTGGCCGCTCCCTGGGCAGAAATGTCCGTCACCTGGAATAATCAGCCGGGAACCACCCAAAGTTACGGCGCTGCGTCTATCCCGGCCGACACCAACTGGGGATATCGTCAGTTCGACATTACCGACCTTGTGCAGGACTGGATCAATGGCACACAGCCTGAATATGGGATTATGGTTACCGGACCCGAAAGTCCGCCTTATCCCTGTGCTTACCGCACTTTTCTCAGCAAAGGCGGCGGTGGTTTCGACAGCGGGCCGCTGCTGCAGGTAGATTATACGGCGCCGCCTGCCGCGCTATCTGTTTCGCAAAATCAAGTAACCTTTTTCCATAGATGCGGCGCAGGGGAGCCAGCACCAGCGCCGGTTACCGTCCCGCTGACAAGCAATAAGGCCGACTTATCAAACTGGACTGCCTCCGTCACTGGCGGCGGCAGCTGGCTTAATGTTGACAAGTCGTCTGGCAGCCTGTCCCGCTTGCTGCCCGATGAAATCGAACTGTCGGTTACCGAAGCGGGAGCTTGCCCCAGCACCAAAACCGCTGAGATTCAGATCAGTGCCGCTGGCTTAACAAACAGCCCCCAAACCATTTCTGTAACATTTTTACAGTCAACGGAAGAGGTAAATCAAATCTATTTGCCTGCCATTCAAAAATCGGGTCCTTCTAACCTTTCAGCTATGCAAGCTGTAGCCGATGATGTCCCTCACCGCATGGCGCTGGTTATCAGCACCGCTGACTATGAATACCTTAATGACCCGTCTTCTTTTTCTGTCCTTCGGTCGGCGGTTTGGGGTACAAATTTGCTGGCCGTGCGAGGAGACGGCATGTCTGTACGCTCCATTCTGCAGGCCAGTGGGTACGATCAGGTCATCGTTCTGTCAGAGGAGTTGGCCACCTATGCGAATGTGCTGGCGGCCGTGCAGCACCTTATTGACAAAGCCAACGCTGATTCTGCAGCGACGCCACCAGGATCAACGCCCCGGGCAGAGATATTGATCTACTTCAGTGGTCATGGTGGGCCAATCACCGATATGGCACCCTTGGATGAAGCAGACGGCCTGGATGAATTGCTGGGACTATACGACACAAACGATACGCCACAATTTGCCGACCACTTACTTGACGACCAGCTTCGCAGCATGCTCGATACCCTGGCGGCGGAGATTAATCTGGCCGTTATCATAGACGCCTGTAACAGTGGGGGCATGGAAGTAACTCATCCCAACCGCGCTATCGTTACGGCCAGCCAGGAGGCCCAGAACAGTTGGGAAAGCAGCGAGCTGGAGCATGGGGTATTTACCTACTACATCCTAAAAGCCCTACAGAACCCCGCCAGCGACACCAACAACGACGGATGGCTGTCTGTAGAGGAGATCTACCATTACGCTAAAGATCCGGTGGCGCAATATGTTGCAGACAACACGCCAGAGGAACAAGATCTGCACCTGGATGCGCCTCAAGACTTGAACGTTATATCGTTTGATGCCTCGCCATAAGATGATGTCTTCAGAACTATCTTCGTTACAGGAGGAAGCTTTAGTGCGCCTGGCGCAGGTCCGTGAGCCAACAGAGCTGGCGCAGTTGTTGGCCCAAACGCCGGAATTGTTGGAAACGGCCGTAGACAATTGGCTCACCAGGCAGGCGGAAGCGGCCCACCAACACGATGAGCGCCAGGAACGCATTCGCTGGCTGGCATACCGGAACGTTTTGGCTCAATACCGTAAACAGGGCACCCAGACAATAGCCCATCTACTGTCGGGCCCACCCATTCCTCCAGGCCACGACTTTATTTTAATTATTAGCCCTTTGGCCCACCTTCTGCTGTACGGTGGGGGCCAAACGCATTACCTGCAAGCCCGCCTGGCACAGGCAGCCTTACAGACGATTCTGCCCCAAAAGGAACCAGACTTATGGGGCGTGCTCCACAGTGCCCGAGCCGAAGCGCTCTTGAAAATGCACGGGCCAGAGCGGCAGGCCTATGTGGAAAATGCATTGCGAAGCTTTCAGGAGGCGCTGCAGGTGTGGCAATCACTGCCATCTATTACGTGCCAACAGCGTTCTATTGTGCTGCAAGGATTGGCCACCGCTTATCGACAGCGTGCTGCCGGTAGCCGAAAAGACAACTTGAAACAGGCATTACGCTGCTTGGAGGAGGCGTTGACCGTCTGTCCGAAGTCGGTTGATAGTGAGCTATGGGCAGATGCTCAGGTGGGGCGGGCCGCCACCCTGGCAGAGATGCCTGTCGTGGACCATCAAATTCGTCAGGAGACTATCGCTGCCTACGAAGCAGCCCTTTCAGTCTATACACGGGAGTTGAACCAGATGCGCTGGGCAGAAATTACGATTGATCTGGCTAACGTTTATGGTGATTATCCTGTCGCTGCCAACTTAGAACGCGCGCACGCGTTGGCTACGGCCGTACTAAATCAAACACCTCACTCCCATTTACTTTGGGCGCGCAGTCACGTCATGTTGGGCAACGTATTGGTACACCAGCCTCACGGTAACCGGTTGGAAAATTTGGCAACGGCCGTTGATCATTACAAAAAAGCCCTCACTGCTTTAAATTCAGCGGTTCATCCGGTTGATTGGGCCCGCACCTGCCACAATATGGCAACCGCCTTTCGCCGCTACCCGGTTCAGCGCTCGCAACACCTGTTACAGGCAATTGAGGCCTATGGGCAAGCGCTAACCATTCTCTCCAAAAGCGATTACCCATATGAATGGGCACAAATCCAGCTGGGCCTGGGGGACGTCTTTTCCCAGCCTGCTCTGCCGGATCGTGCCGACAAACTGGAAAAAGCCATCGACGCATACAGGCAAGCCCTGATTATTTTAAGCCGGGAAAACACACCCATCGCCTGGGCGACATTGCAAAACAATCTTGGCAATGCCTATGCCGACCGCATAGCAGGCGATCGGCAAGAAAACCAGCAAGAGGCCAAACACTGCTACAAGAGTGCGTTACAGATTCGTACCAAAGAAAAAATGCCAGCCCGCTGGGCTGAAACAATGAATAATCTGGGTACGGTCCATAGCGAAGCAGTCGCCGGCGACCGCAAGAAGCAGCTGGCCAGGGCAATGTACTATATGGAAGAAGCCCTGACGATTCACACACCGGAACAGTTTCCCGCCGATGCTCGCCGGGCCGCCTGGAACCTGGCTCAGATGCATTTTGTTCAGCGGCAATGGCCCCAGGCCGCCACCGCCTGTGCAACGGCCGTTCAGGCGGCCGAAAACCTGTACCAGGCCGGAGGAACGACTACTGCCCGCCAGACTGAGCTAATCATGATTCGCAATGTAGCTGCTGTGCATGCCTACAGTCTGGCGCGTAACAACCAGTTGGCTGAGGCTGTTGTTGCGCTGGAGCGTGGGCGCGCCCGGGCCTTAAGAGAAGCGTTGTCACACCTGGAGGCATCTTTGGAGCAAGTACGGCCGAAAGACCGCCAGGAATTTGCCGCAATACAGAAGCAAATCGTTCAGCTGGAAGCTGAAGCCCGCGCCGTCGATGGCACAACCGAACGCACATTTGTGGAAATTGCATCTGCCTTACGCCAGGCGCGCCAGACGTTAATGGACCTTACTGAGCGCATTTGCCGCTACAAGCCCGACTTTGTGGCTGGAGGGTTAGAATTTGGAGCTATTTCCTCGGTGGCTACGGCCGTAAAACAGCCCATAGTTTACTTGCTTGTAACGTATCATGGTAGCCTGGCCCTGATAGTGCCTCCCGCGTCTGGCAAATTGACCGCCTCCCAGAAAGATACTGTGCTGCCGGTCTGGCTTGACAATTTCAAAGAAGCAGACCTGCAACATATCTTGTATGACAGAGACGACAAACGACAATACCTGCATGGCATTACGTTTAGCCAGTCAGAATCAAACCTGATTGACGTACTCAATGAAGCGTGGCTCGTGCTGCAAACGCGCCTGCTAGCGCCACTCGAAAAACAGCTAGAGGCAGGCGATTTCCCGTCGGCCGTTCTCGTTCCCGTCGGCCTTCTGGGATTGTTACCTTTGCCTGCGCTCTGCCTCAACAATATCACGCTTGCCCAGGCTCCCTCGGCCCGCGCGTTGCAGTCAGCCATTGCCAGGGCAGAGGAACGAGAAGGCCAATCATTCCACTTACTGGGGGTGGGTAATCCAGCACGTGCTTATGATCCACTCCCCTATGCGCGCCTTGAGCTGGAAGAGATAGTGACAACGGTTGGGGCCAGGAATGCACGGCCGTTTTATGGGCACCAGGCAACGCGCCAGGCCCTCATGGAGGCGATGCCTGAAGCGACGCATTTGCACTTTGCCTGTCATGGAACCTTTCACATAGAACGGCCGCTTGACTCTGCTCTCTATCTTGCCAACAAGGACACGATTACCCTGAAGGACCTGCTTGATGGCAAACTGGACCTATCCGCCAGCCGGCTGGTTGTGCTTTCTGCCTGCCAGACCGGCATCACCGATTTCCAGAACCTGCCGGATGAAGCTATCGGTTTCCCCGCTGGATTTATGCAATCGGGCGTTCCCGGCGTCATCAGTACGCTTTGGCCCGTGAACGACTTGTCCACCAAGCTATTGATGACCCAATTCTACAAATTATATTGGAGCGGCTTGCCCCCGGCTCTTGCCCTGCGCAAAGCGCAACTGTGGTTACGAGACCTGGATTTAACGGTAAAAGACCTGGTTGACTTATTTGAGGCATATTTGGAGGAAGGAGAGGAGGAAACGGGTTTGCCTGTTGAAGTGGCATCTAAGGAGTATCATAAATATGTGCATTGGGCCGATTGGGATGAACGGCCGTTTGCCCACCCCTACTACTGGGCTCCCTTCAACTATACCGGTGTGTGATGGATCGGCAGCACCCTGAGGCATAGGCCATGGTACAAATAGAAAACCAGACAGAAAAATCACTACCCAACTCAGTAGCAGCACTCCTGCAAGCCATGTTTGCTGATTATTACAAAGTTGTTGTCAAGTCTGAATTTACTGCGGGCCTGAGCGGCAGCCGCGTTTTCCTGGTACGCTCGCTTCTCAATCCAAATGAATCCGAACTTCCCTCCGTTGTTAAAATTGACTTCTCCGAACGCATTGAACAAGAATGGGCTGCCTACCAAAAACATATTCGCTACAAGCTGCCTGGCGTGGCGGAAATCCGTAAAGAACCTGTGTATCTGCACGATCTGCAAAAGGGCATTTTATGGTATCCCCTGGTAGGAGATGGTGTCTTTGATGTCATCAGCCTGTACCGCTACTGGCAGCAAGCAGACATCAGCGACATCCAATATGTGCTAGGCAACCGGCTTTTTAGAAGCATGGGATACCTCTGGCGACAAAACCAATTTGTCACTGAGTTATCTTTAGCCACATATTATGATTCTTTTTTACCCGTGAATTTAACCATCGAGCTGGCCGAACCGCCAAAAGAAGTGTCTCCCCATCTGCTTAATTCGGAAACGGTTCGCCAGCGTCAGTGGCAGGCTGGGGATTGGGTACAGCTTTCCGGTTTTCAGATAACGGAAATAGAACGGGAAACCAGGAAGCTAGTGCTAAATATTCCCCCTGATTTGCCGGGTGCGTATCGCCTGCGACTGATAAACGTCCCAAATATTAGTGATTATCAAGTAGGGCAGATGGTGAAACGGCCGTTTCTCGGTCTTATCCAAAAAACACGCCACGATATACTTCTCGCCCAGGCTCAAAAAGCGCTGGGCACATCAGTTGACCTGAGCCACGATATCCTTACCCTCTCTGGCGATATCCATCTACCCAACCCGCTGGTTGCTTACCGTACCTACCTCCAACAGTCTTACGACACCCGCATCGCCTACATTCATGGCGATCTTCACCTGGAAAACGTTTTAGTCGAGCCCGAAAGTCGAACAGTAGCCCTCATTGATTTCGCCTACGCACGCCGCGACCACCTCTTCCGTGATTTCTTCCACCTGGAAATGAGCCTGGTGACCAGGGTTGTGGCAGAAACGCTGGCTGAGGCCAATCTTTCCCCAGACGCCATAATTCCACTTTACGAGCAGCTCTACCGGGCCTTGCTGCAACCCAACTCCGCTGTGCCACCCATCGGTCTGGAGAAACCCTTTGCAATTCTGCAAGCCATCCGGCAAGCAGCGGCTCACTACCTCTTAATGCCTGGAGATTGGGCAGAATACAACAGTGGACTTATTCTCCATCTATTCGGCTCGCTCAAATTTAAAAACCTGGATAGCCATCCAACCGCTCCCTGGCCAAAAAAGTTGGCCATTTTGGCCGCGGCCACCGTCCTCAAATTACAGCAAGAAAAGCCTGCTTCCCCCATCATCCAGCAGCCCCACTCCATAACAGGCACAACACCTCCTGCTTTGCTCACGCCAAAGGGAACCGGTTCAATCCAGCCCGGTCAACATTATCTACGAGTGCAAATAAGCCAGGCTCAGGCAGCCTATTTGGGCGACACATGGGCGCAAATGCAGCGTTTAACCGTTAGCTCTCGCATTAACCTTAACTACCCAGCCCTCACGCCAAGCCCTGTTGAAATCGTCCATGGCGAACGAACTATTAAACCAGGGCAAATTGAACAGCTGGGACTGACGCCAGTTCTGGTCGACCTGGTGCCAACCATGATGCCTCACATCACGATCACCATCACCTTCCGCAATGCCGACACCCACGAATCGGTTCTAGAATTCAGCGGCAATTTTAACATTCTCCCAGACTTAAAAGCCGGGCACTACGCCTTTCTAGGTCCGAAGGATAGGCAGCACCCACTCCCTGACGCTGCCCAGCTAGAAAAACTACAATTCCAGAAGGGAAAGCTATATCTGGATAACCAGCAAGTTAACTTTCTTTCTTACGTTGTTCTTGAAGCAAGCTATCTGGAAGCGCGCACCCGGCTTCTGGGCAAAGGTACGCGTTGGGATGAAAAGCTACGGGAGGCAGAGGCTATTGCTTTTGATGTTAGCAACGGCTTCATAGCAAGCGAGGACAACATAGCAAATGGTTGGCAACATTGTCTGCAAATCTTGCGGGACGCCCGTACTCTTTTACAGGCAGACCCTCATTATTTACCTCGTGAGGCCGATGATATTTATAAATTGGTAGCTACGGACTGTTGGGAGAAATTCTGGGGCCGAGGCCAGGGGCGCAGCCTGAGAGGCTATCATGGGCAGTTAGAGGCTGCGCCCGAATTGCAAGCTGCGTTGATCCATTTGGGACTTGATCCTTACGAAGATCTATCTACAAGCCTGACTCGGTATGATCGACAGGTGGCCCAAGCCCGGCGGCACATGCATCAGGCCTGATGAGTCAAGGAGCTCGCACTACGCCTATTAAGATTTTCCATAACTTTTCTGAACCTCACTATCATTTGCGTCTCCGAGTCCCGGTCTCTGTGACATTAATGATCTCAGGTCTCGGAGACGCTTTTGGTCAGCAATGCAGCAGGTGGCTGCTTCTTACTCCTCCACACGCAGCAGCGGCAGCGCCGGATTCAGCACATCTGCCAGACTCTGTTCAGGATCGGCACCATCATAGTTGTAGAGCATCACCACAACGGTATCAAACTCAGGCGCATAATTGAGTACCGACCGAAAACCAGCAATCCCGCCTGTGTGACCCATATAATCTTCCTGGAGCATGACGCCCAGACCGTTAGAACTGCCCGGGGCCGGTGTTGTCATCGCGACTAACGACTCTGGATCGTCAAACAGTGCCCCGCCGAACAACCCACGGGCGAAGGCAATGAGGTCCGGTGCAGTGGAAACCAGACCGCCCGCCGACCACCCGACGGATTCATGCAGTTCAGTGACGTCGATCATGGCGTCCCCGGATCTGGTATAGCCGTGTACCACATCAATCACCGTATCTTCGTAGCAATCCAGGAACGTCGAGGCCATGCCCAATGGTTCATAAATGCGCGTGCGGTAAGCCTCCGCGAGGGGCATCTCCGCCGCCGCCTCGATGACCATGCCGAGCAGCATGTAGTTGGTATTGCTATAGCGCCACTGTGCCCCTGGCTCAAACTGGGCGTCTTTACCATAGACATAGCGGGCGAGCGTGTCGTGGGGATCCCGTTGGACACAGTCCAGCGTCACGGTCCCAGCATCCTCATCAATGACCATTTCAGCGAAGAGATCGGCGTAATAAGCCTCGTGTTCAACAACGTTAAACAGACCAGATGTGTGTGACAGCAGGTGGCGCAGCGTGATTTGGTCGCCATAAGGCAGCTGCTCGGTCACCTCCGGCAACCACAGCGCCAGCGGATCGTCCAGGGTCAGCACGCCGTCCTCCGCAAGTTGGATGAGAACGGTGGCGGTGAACATCTTGGTGATGCTGCCAATCCGAAACGCGCCCTCCGGCAGCATCGTGGTGTCGTCCATGAGGTTCGCGAAACCGCTTGCCCCCTCAAATCGGTATTGCGGGGCGTCGATCCACACCACCATGCCGGGCGGGAGCCCGCCTGCGGTCAAAGCGTCCATTTCCGCCTGTGTCTCCGTAACGACATCCGGCGGAAGCGCCTGCGGAACATCCTGAGCAGGGGTGCTGCAGCCAGTGAGCAGCAGCAGCACGGTCAAGCTCAAGATAAGCTGTTTAATCATGGGATTTTCCTTTCTCGTTGTTGTAAATAAAGTTTCGTACTTCTGAGTGAGGGTCAATGTAGATGAACCAAACCTGGTGATTGGTCCAATCCAGATACTGGCCTTGCCGTTTACTACGGAGCTTCCAAGGCAAGGTTGCGGTTTTGCCAGCTAGCCATGTTGACACCTTTGACCAACAACCAAATAGGGAAAGCAATTTCCGCAATGGCGATAATGGCGGCGATAAAACCCGGCGTGGTGGTATAGCCAGACACCAGCAGCAGCCCTGCTGTGTCAAACAAGTAGCCAACCCCAGCAGCAATAAATAAGAAGCCCAACAGTTTTGGGAAATAGCCCGACTGCACAATCAAGTAACCTAAAATCAGAACGTGCGGGACAAGAAAGGCGACGCCAATTGTGAAGCCGATGCTGTGCGCATCCAGGAACAACGTCACCAATGCGTTTATCTGTTCCGGACCAAAGGCGGTCAGGAAATCAGCGCCGTTTAGCAGCTTGAAGACAAAATAGTAGTTAAGCAGGTTCAGGCCGTGGATGGTGGTCATTGCCAGGCGGGAAACGGCCGCTATCAACGACAGCGTCTTGTTCACCGGCTTCAGCAGTACGTACAGCACCACAGACAGCACAATTTCGCTCAGCAAAATAATCAACTCGCTGCCCACCGCGCCGAGGCGGAACGTGGTCTCGTTGGCGGCGATATTAGCGGCCGTGGCGGCAGCGTTGCCAGGCACAATGAATTGTTCCGGAATGACGAAATGGGCAAATATGGCGGCGACGGCAATAATCAGGTAAAGCACACCGGCAAAACGAGCATAAGCGGACGGGGACATTTGACGAACATCAATTTTCATTTCAGATTCTCCTAATTTTTCATCTGTGGTAATTGACTGACTGAGAGCAATGTCAAACCTAAATCACGCACTTTTTTGAGCAGCCCGTGCAAGGCGGCCTGATCAACCACAGGGCCAGTGAGGACTGTACCGCCGGTATCTTCCAGAGTGATAGCCATACCACCAAACCACTCTGTCCATTGATGACCCAGGTGGCCTTCAAGCCTGATTTGATATATTCGGGGTTCGTTTGGACTGGTTTTGAAAGTGCGCTTGTCGGACATCATCTAATCCTTGTGGGATGAGAATGGATAATAAGTGGACCACCGGACACCCATGGGACCGGTGATCCTACTTATCTTACTTTTCGCTTTTTTGGAGATGGGAAATTCCCCAAAAGAAAATACCCGCACCACTAGCCATAAAGAATAAAAATAAGGATGTGCCGATGGGAGAGCCCCAAGATAAAACTTCATATAAAACGTCCATAACTAACTCCTTTTTTTGAACAGGTGATTAACTTGATGGCCTGAACGATAGCAGTCAGGAGGTATTACTGTCATACATCGAAAGAGCTATTAGGGGATTAATTGAGGGAGCGCAGAAACACGCCGATAAACGCGGATAAAAAATATCGGCGGCGTATTTTTGACCTAAATTGGGGAAAGCAGGCCCAGGGTGCGACCCTTAGCGACAGCTTGCGTGCGGTTTTTGACGCCGAGTTTGGAATAAATATTGTGGGCGTGGACCTTAACCGTGTGTAGAGAGAGGTACAGACGATTGGCTACTTCTTGATTGCTCAGTCCCTCAGCGATGAGTTGAAGTACTTCAATTTCACGCTCGCTAAGCGGTTCAACGAAGGCGGCTTCGGCCTCCGACGGTGGGGATGACACGGCCGTTTCCGAGCCGTTCGTATGAAATGCAGCCAGCAGTTGCCGTACGTACACTGGTTCCACGCCTTGAGCCAGCGCTTCGTAGAGCAGACGGGCCATCGCTGCTCCTTCGTCTACAAAAGCGCGAATGAGTCCGCCGGGTTTGGCCAGTGCCAGCGCTTCTTGCAAGGTGCGAACGGCCGTTTCCGCCTCCCTCTGCTGCCAATGCGCCAGCGCCTGAAGCAGCAATGCCTGAAGCCGCCTGTCGGCCCAATCATTCGCTTCTGCCTGTTGAAGCACCGGCTCCAGTACTGCCAGCGCCGCTGTCGGATCATCCTGCGCCAGATGCACCCGCGCCTGACTAAAGGGTTCGTCGTGGGACTCGGCCAACTGGGCAGCGACGGATAGATTGTCCTGCTGCAGATGCGTTTGGAGGCGAACGGCCGTAATTTCCCTCTCCCAATGGCCAAAATCGCGCGCCTGCACGAACTGCTCTGCTTCCGCTAACGTCGTCAAAGCTCCGGCGGCATCTCCCTGGGCCAGCTTTACCCGCGCCAGCAGCACCCCACAGGCTGCGGGCGTATCCACATTTTCCAGCTGCCGCGCCAGTGCCAAACCTTGCTGCCCATACCGTTCCGCAGCCGCCAAATCATTCCATTGGTAATGGATTCGCGCCAGTCCCACACACGCTTCGCACGCCCCTGGCCAGGGTGGGTCACCGACCAACCGCAACAGGCTCTGAAAGGTTTCCGCTGCTTGATGGAGCTGGTTTTCTACTTCCTGAATTTGACCGACGCAAGTTGTGGCAGCCAGTTCTGTCATGATATTGCCGGTCTTTTGGCTTTGGGCGATGGTTTCAGCATAAGCCTCAATCGCCGCCGACCGATTGCCCTGAACCTGGTAGGCATAGCCCAGCGTCCAGGTTGTGGTGGCGCGCATTGGTGCATTGTCGGGGTGCAGCAGCTCCAGAGCACGACGAGACTGGGAGATGATCTTATCGACCTCATTTTTTATAATGCCCAACATAGCCCGATTTGCTGCAATCTGGCCAAGCAGATCGCTCGTTTTATCATCTGGAACTGCGTCTTGGAGCGCCATTTCTGCCGCTTGCAAAATCTCTTCAATGTTATCGTGCAGCCGACCGGTCATGGTAAGCACGGAGGCATACATCACCCACAATGCCGGTCTGGCCTTGAATACGGCCTCCGGCAAGGACGCCAACCAGCGCTGCACAGGAGCCACCTCGCCCCGAAAGTAAAGGGGCAGCCCTTCGCCCTCAATCAGGCGCACTGCACGCCCCACGTCATTGGCCTCAACCGCGTGATGAAACGCTTCCAGTTCCAGGCCGTTGGCTTCATGCCACTGGCTGGCGCGAATGTGTAATTCGGCAATGTCGCCCACCTCGTTGGTTTGCTGCAACCGCTGCCGCAACAACTCAGCAAAGAGATGATGATAACGATACCAGCGTCGCTCATTATCCAGGGGAACGATGAAGAGGTTAGCACGCTCGAGCGCTTCCAAAGTTTCCTGACCCTTGGCTTCTCCGGTTAAGGCATCGCACAAAGAGCCGGTCAATTGGTTAAGCACGGCCGTTTGCAACAAGAATTTTTGCACGCTTTCCGGCTGCTGGTGCAGCACCTCTTCCACCAGGTAATCCAGCACAAAGCGATGGCTGCCGCTGAAGGATTGGATGAAGCGGGCTGTGTCATCCTGATGGCCTTGCATGGAGAGCGCCGCCAGCTGCAAACCGGCCGCCCAGCCCTCGGTGCGGGCTTCAAGCGCGGCGACGTTTTCTGGCGAAAGGTTTAGGCCCATCATTTGGTTGAGAAAAACGGCCGTTTCTGCAACTGTAAAGCGCAAATCGGCGGCGCGTAGTTCGGTCATTTGACCGCGCACACGAAGCCGGGATAGGGATAGATTGGGATCCTCGCGCGTGGTGATGACAAGGTGCATTTTCGGCGGCAGGTGGTCGAGCAGAAAGGCAACTGCCTGGTCGACCGCGGGCGTATCGACGACGTGGTAATCATCGAGGACAAGGGCAAACTCATCTGGCATAGCAGCTACTTCGTTGAGCAGAGTGGTCAGAATGGATTCTGCTGGCGGTTGCGTTGATATGAGCATCGCCGCCTTTGTCCCAATCGCCGCATTGAGTGTTTGCAATGCGGCAATAAGGTATTGCAGAAAGCGAGTAAGGTCGCTGTCCCTTTCATCCAGAGAGAACCAGGCAAACGGCCGTTCGCAGCCAGCGATCCACTGACTAACCAGCGTCGTTTTGCCAAAGCCGGCCGGGGCGGAGATGAGAGTAAGTTTGTGGTGCAATCCCTTGTCAAGCTTTTTGATAAGATGAGGTCGGGGAACGAGAGACGGCCGTATTTGCGGCACATACAGTTTTGTTTGTAGCAAGTCGGCGGACATTGAGCTAGTATAATGGAAGGAACTAAGTTCTGACCAGTTTGTTATCTCAAAAATGCTCCAGTCCCAGGTTAAGCAAATATCTTTAGCAACTCGTTACCAACAGTCCAAACAGATAAAGACCCAGCCCAAACGCCATATGATTCATTAAGCTTCTAATTCTAATCTGAGCCGGATTTGGCGTTTTGGCCCCGGCAACCCCCAACCCAAATGCAGGTTGCATGATAAAGAAAGGGGCGCAAACAGTAGCCATCCCGAAGAGAAGTGCCGGAAACAACGTTGGCTGCTGAAGCCAATCAGACTCCACAATCGCCACAAAAACAATGGCGAATGTGACGCCAATCGTGTAATGAGCCAGCCACCCGACCGTACACTCTGCACTTTTCGCAGGCGAAGCGGCAATGTTCGTATGCCTGAACGTGCCTCCTGGCATATAGCGCAGCCAGCGCCCAACGAGGCAAATGTTAGATGGCGTCATCTTGAATGCATGTTTCAGAAACAACCCCCAAAGATCAAATGTTAGCGTTGCCCCAAGCCCTATAAAAATGACTTGCACAAAAAGAAGTATGAAACTATTCATAAAACACCTGTTTACAAATCACTATTTGCACTGGATTCAACAAAATTTACTGACAGCAAAGGCATGCCTAAATCGCGCACTTTTTTGAGGACACCATGCAGCGCGGCTTGATCAACGAGTGGCCCCGTCAGCAGCGTACTGTCATCGGTTTCCAACGTAATGAGCAACCCCTCAAACCAATCCAGCCACTGCTTGCTCAGATGTCCTTTGATTCTGATTTGGTAAATCACTGGTTGATCCATGTCCGATTCTGCATTCGGTTCATCTGCCATTTTTGCGTCCTACAGCGATGACAACATTCCCTTTTTTATGTCCGGCGTCCACATAGCGGTGCGCCTCAACCATCTGTTCAAGTGGATAGCAGCGGTCAATCACCGCTTGAATCTCCCCCGCTTCAATCAACTCGCGTATGAATGTCAAATTTTCCAAACTTTCTTTCGAGTTCAGTCTGGCAATCGTCACGTAACTTCCATTTGAAGCCAGGGCTTTGGTGTATGCTGATTTGGGGAGTTTGGCAACCGTATCAAAAATAATGTCATACCGTTCTTCTCTAACTGCAATGTCCTCTTTTGTGTAATCAAGGACGTGATTGGCTCCCAGCGATTGCACCATGTCCAGGTTTGCTGTGCTGCAAACGCCGGTCACTTCTGCCCCAAAATAGCGGGTAAGCTGAATCGCATAAGTGCCCACGCTTCCCGATGCACCATAGATGAGAACTTTTTGTCCGCGTTGAATATTTCCCTTGCGCAGCAGACGTAATGCTGTTGTGGCACCGATGGGAACGGCCGTAGCCTCTTCATAAGTCATATTGATTGGCTTGAGCGCCACCATCGCCGTTTCCGGCAGGCATTTATATTCCGCGTAACCACCAAAATTCTCCGTAAGCGTCGAGGCAAATACCGCGTCGCCCACCTTGAACCGCGTTACGGCACTGCCCACAGCCTCCACTTCACCGGCAAGCTCCATGCCGTAGATCGGATGTTTTGGTTTTGTGAGTCCCAGCGTAATCCGAGCCGGAATCCAAAACATGGGTGGAACCGTAAAGCTGCGCATTCGGCTATCCCCAGCTGTCACGCTCGTTGCGTAAACTTTGATCAATAGTTCATTATCTTTTGGCGTTGGTTTTTCAACCTCTTTCAGTTGAAGCACTTCTGGTGCTCCATATTGTGTTGCTACAATTGCTTTCATTTCAAGACCTTCCCTTTGTGACTGTTTTCACTGCATATCTGAAATAACGGTGGATGGTAAACGGCCGTTTTTAGATGATTGCCGATGGATAGTCCATTCAGCCACCGCCAGATTAATCACCCAGGCCGCGCCCATTAAAACTGCATTTTCAAATTCATTCGGCGTCCCAAAAATCACCGCACCAACTATCCCGGTCAATACCTGTGTACCAGCACCCAGCCCGATGGCATAGGCGCGGATCATCCAGGCGCGGTGTCCCGCGATGTCCCGTCGGCGGATGGCAACAAAGCCCAAGACAAGCGCCAAAACCATGCCCGTCCCAAACAAAAGCCGCAGCCCATACAGCAGGTCACTGCCATCTTCCGCACGGGGATAAAAAATGGTCATCCACAGCCCGGAAAGCCCAACCAGAAGTCCGCACGGAACCAGAATTCGCCCTGCCCAACGATGCCACTTATTGCCACGCTGCCACAGGCGGCTCACAAACTGGAATGCGCCAAAAATCGCAAAAATGCCAGCCCCGACGATGTGCAGCACCACAGGGTAAGGCGAAGCAAAGAAACGGGCATTCTCCGGGGTGATTTCCGCACCGCTCGCCAATTCACGCAGAAGTAGCACACCGAAGATAAGCGGGATGATGCTCAGCAGAATCAGGGAGGGTATTAGCCATACGGCCGTACTTTTTCTGTTTCTCACTTTGGTTTTCTGAGTCAAATCACGGACTGCGTCATTAGAGTGGATATTTATTTTCATCTTTAACTCCTTGGAGAAATTCTCACATTTCAAGTAGACAAGCGTTCGTGTGAATGCTTGTCTATTTCCTGTAATCTCAGGCAACCTGCCCCGATTCCGGCGTGACAACTTTCTGGCCAGCAAAAGATTCAGACGTTTTCTCTCGCCGCTCAGAAAAGAGCGCGTATCCCAGCCATGCTAGCGCAACTCCATGTGGAACCATCACCAAGGATTCATGCACAGGCGGAACCAGCGCCGCTACGGGGATCAACACAGACCCGATAACCAGCAGGCCGCCAGCCCAGCGCGGCAGAACACCGGCGCGGAATGTAGCAATGCCAAACAGCATCGGGCCAAGGATAAACACAGGGCCTGATACCATCCAAATGATTGGAAGGATTCCGAGATCAACCTCGCTGGCAGACCCGCTAAACATTCCCAGAAAACCGGCCACAAACTCGGGCGACGGCGTCGCCAGGAGCGGCAGAATAAATGCTTCAATAAATGAAAAACCCATAATGATCGCAAACCAAAGGCTAAATAGGACAAAACCAACCAGACCCAGCCAGCCAGCCTTTTCCGCTTGCCAAATATAAATCCCCACCAGGCCAAACAGGCCAAAGAAGCCCATGGCAACGGCCACAATGTGGACATTTACCCAAGTGGCCGTGGTGACGGACGAAGGGATATTCTCTTGATGAAACAACCCGACTATGACGAAACACAGCCCGGCCACGATGGCAGACAACCCCGCCAAACGCATCAGCCGGGAAGCTGTCATCTTCATTTTGCTCTTCTCGATTGCGGTATCTTTCTTGGTGTTCATTTGTAACGCTCCTTTTTTGAAAAATTCGTGATTGAATTTGATAGCAGGCAATATACAAATGAACGTGGGGAGCGGTCTTCCCCACATGTGGGGAATTACGTGGGGATAAATGGGGCAAGGTTTGCGAAATGTATTTGGGTCTACAGGATTTCACAGGGCTTTGTCTTTCTGAGCGTAGCGAAGAATCCCTACACCTCTGGGATGCTTCACTTCGTTCAGCATGACAACTCTCTGCCCCTCTAAATGCCGAAGAGCCATGTATTTTAGCTGTGCGTTTTGGGGTTATATCAGGCCGAGTTCGATGGCGCGATTGACTGCGGCACGTCGATTGTTGACGTTAAGTTTGCTGTAGATTCCCTTTGTATGGGTGCGCACCGTACTCAAGGCAACCATCAGTTCAGCGGCGATCTGAGGGCCGGACAACTCTGTTTGGAACAGGTGCAGAATTTCCAGCTCACGCTGACTCAGCGGCTCAATCAGCGCATGGGATGTGGGCGCAGGTGCGCTGCTTTCGCGGCTAATTTGCCCACTGCCTAACAGCTTGCCCGTATAGTCTGGCATGATTCCACGAACGGCCGTTTCTTTAAGCAACTGCATCATACTCGCCCCCTCATCCAGGAATATGCGCATATACCCTTCTGGCTCTGCCAATTTCAGGGCGCGTTCCAGGTGCGAGAGTGCCGTAGGCAAATCGCCGCTCGCCTGATAAGCAAGTGATTGAAGAATCAGGATTTCGATGACCCGCCCCATCCGCTTGCCTGCTTCGGCCGCTTTTAGAAGACGTTCCAATAACCCGGTTGCCTCACGGAGCGCGTTTTCTGTACGGTCAGCTAAAAGTATGCGGGCAAGGGTGATATGCTCAAACTCACGCAGGTAGCTTGGATCATCCGCAGCGGATAATTTTTGTGCACGTGCCCAGGCGAAGGCATCATCTAATCTCCCCTGGGCAAGCCATATGCGTATTTTCAATGCCGGGATAGGGCGAACGTTGGGGGAGAAATCACCGTCATACAGGCGCTCCGCCTCTTCGAGCAAGTCGAGTGCACCATCCAAGTCGCCTTGGGCTTCGCGTATGCGGGCCAGGGCGACGCGCCAGCGAGAGGGATTTTTGGGCAGCCCGTTGAGTTCACCCAGTTCTTTACTTTGCAGAAGGTGCTGCTCGGCAGCATTCAAATCGTTGCGTTCGTATTCAAGCTCGCTCAAGCCGACATGCATGTCTGCCGCGCCGCGCAGGGGAGGCGTGCCCTGTTTTGTGGCTAACTGCAAGCCATGCTTGTAGGTGCTCATCGCCTCGCGCAAACGACCTTGCATAATCCGTATATCTGCGAGAGTGACAGCACCTCCAATCACGTCTGAAATGTATCCAGCTTGCTGCAAATAAGCGTTGCCTTCGGCATACAGTTGATAAGCCGTATCCAAATCGCCGATTGTCCAGAAGGCAAGACCGAGGAGCGACGATGCGGCGCCGCGCAGAAAATAATCATCCTGGGGCGCAAACTCGAGCACTTGTTGGGCGAATTTTATGGTGTTGGCCGTATCGCTGCGAATCAGGGCAAGTGCGGCATGGTACATCGCCACTGAGCCTGGGAGGCGGCGAAAGTCTTCTTCATTGACGTAGATTGGCTGTTCACGACTGTCTGCGGGCATTTCCAGCCACTGTTCGACAGCTCGCAGACGCGACTCTACACCGTCAAGGTGACCATTTTGCAGCAACGTGCCCGCATAGTGGATGGTGAGGACGGGTCTGTGCTGGAAGAGTTCATCAGGAAGTGCCTGAAACCAAGCCAGCAGCGTCGGTTCTTGTCTGCTTTGGCGCATGTCTGGCACGGTTCGTTCGATCAACTCCGCGGCACGCTCGAAATCCTCAGCGAGCAGGGCGTGGCGAATGGCATCGGATAATGCATCATGCTGCTCGTACCATTGGCTTGCCCGCCTGTGCAGTTCTGAAATATGTTCAGCCTGTTCGGCCAGTAAATGCACTTTGAGCACTTCGGCAAAAAGGTGGTGATAACGATACCAGTGACGCCGGTCATCCAGGGGGATGATGAAGAAGTTGCCGCGCTCCAAAGTTTCTAGCTGCGCTTTGCCTCCTGTTTGACCAGTCACAGCATCGCACAATGAGCCATTTAAGCGGTCGAGGACGGCGGTCTGGAGGAGAAAACGGCGGGTCGTTTCTGGCTGGCGATGCAGCACCTCTTCGACCAAATAGTCCACGATGTAACGGTTGTCGCCGGTGAAGGCATCTATGAAGCCGGAAACATTCTGTCGTCCTTGCAGGGAGA
>JBHIWP010000052.1:0-22500 GCA_041987425.1 Promineifilaceae bacterium (SeqCode)
TTTTGGCAGGTCCTTTTTTTATTTAGGTGCCTTTTACGGCCGTTCCGCAGTTCCTGCAAAATTTATCTCCCTCCTGTACCGGTTCACCACAGTGATGGCAAAAATTGGCTTTGCCTGGGGCTGCGGCCGTTTGGGAAGCAGGATTTTGGCGTTTCGGCTTGGGTTTGGCCGGACGGCGTTTGCCAGCGGTGCTGCGATTGCTGGTCAGGTACCAGACGGCCGTTGTCGCCAAAATGAGCACGCCAAGCCCAACTAGCAGCGTTGTCCAATTAAAGCTGCTTTCTTCTACCGGAACCGCATCCAAAAAAGGCAGCTCCTCCTCCGTTGCTGTCTCGTCGGTTAAAAAGCTAACCGTTAGCGCCGGAGCGCTCATTGAGTACGCCACTTCTACGTTGTAAACGTCCCCTGCGGGGACGGGCTGGCCGGGCAGAAGGTGATAAGTGAGGCCATCTTGTTCTTCTAATATCGATGCCGGGGTGGGGCGAACCGTCATGTTTGTAGCGGCGAACGGCTGCTGAACGGTGACGTTCATCTGCTCCACGGCAATGTCGGACTGCCAGGAATAAGTAAAGGTGCGTTCTGTATCAGAGCGTTGATAGGGTTGATAATATTCCACGCGGAAGCGGTTGTCTGGGATGGTAAACGTCACTTGATCGGTTCCCAATTGCTGAGGGATACCCTGGTCGGTCATCACGTTGTCTGGCGTGATGCGAGCCACGACGTTGAACTCCACCCCATCTGGCAAGGGAATGGTTACTGTGGCGGGCAGGGGGATGTTGGGTGACAAGGTTCCGGTGAGCAGTACCAGCACAGATTCCTTGTCGTAATCGGGCCAAATCTCTACTGTCAAAGATTCTAGCGTAACGGCCGTTTGTGCCTGCGCAGCTGCGGGGGATGAGAGCAGAAGCATGAGCAGAACAAAAAGCGCTCGTTTCATAAAGGCTCCTTTTGTTTAAGCACGACCGCGCAGCCGAATGCGATTGGCGCGGCAGTACGGACATTCCAGGTCGGTGAAGTCCCGGCCGCAGGTGCGGCAGGTGCGTGTTTCTACTTCTCGCTCGTCTTCAAGAGAGCCCAGCACGATGACCAGCTCTTCTCCCTGATGACGTTCCAGGAATGTGATGAGATCGTGGCTGCCGATGTGCCAACGGCCGTCTGCGGCCTGGGTCACAAGACCGTTCATTACGTCTAGCTTCATTTCATAGGCGGCAGAAGCTAGTTTCAGGATGGCCGCGCGTCGTATTGCTGCCATGTCTTTTTCCTTTATGCAGTTTACATGTTCCGCCGGATAGAAATATATATCCGGCATATTGCTTGTTTAAACTACGTGGCCTATTATACCGTAGCATCCGGTACAGTATATACTCCGGTGTATAGTTTGTTTGGGTGCGTGATAACGTGCGAAAGGCAACACACGTGTCGCGCTTCACGCAAAATCTTAAAGGAGACAAAGCGTGATAGATAGCAAAGAGAAACTGGTACAAGATTTAGCTATTTTGCAAGAGATGGCTGGCCAAATGGCCGACTATATAAAAAGTGAAACGCTTTTTTGGCCTATGCAATACAGCAATATGCCCCAGTTGACGCTTGGGGGATATTGGCTGCGCGAGCATCGGTTGACGGCGCTGGAAAGTTTGCTGACGGACGTGCAGAAAATTCAGTTGGATGCAGCTAAGAAAACGTTTGAAACGGCCGTTTCCGACTGGACAGTTCGTACCGAGCAGCGTGCCCACGCAGAGCTGGAAACGCGCATCAGGCAGTGGGGAGAATATTTGCGCGACATTGCAGCAAACAAAACGGCCGAAATCGCCAACTATAGCGTCCAGGTAGAAGTACGGGCCATTATCGCTGCTTTGGTCGATCAACTGCAAAACCCACCCTATAAACTGGAAAGCTCTTTAGTTGAGTCGATTTTGCAGCAGGATAAAGCGCTGCGAGCGCGCTGGGACAACGGCCCGTTTGTCTGGCCAGAGGCATGGCAGCCCGCCTATCCGCTGTCAGAGTATTGGTGGCTATACGGCCGTCCCCAACAGTAAACGCATTACTGCTTCATGAGCAGCCTATCTGATCCAAAGACGCTGTCTCAGCTTGTCCAAAAAGCCATTCCTAACAGCCAGTTACAACACACCTGGTCGCTAAAGGGCGGCATTTCCAACGAGATGATTGCGATTGAAGTACAGCCGCCAGACGGCCAGCCACGTCGTTTGGTAGTGCGCGCCGTTGCCAATTCAGTTGCTGCTAAAAATGAATTTCGCTTGCTGCAAGCTGCGCATGAATGGGGCCTTAAAACGCCGAAGCCGTACTGGCTAGAGCTGTCAGCAGAAGTTGTAGCTACGCCTTGCCTGATAATTGAGCATATGGCAGGCGAGATGACCTTTGCACCTAATGAGCTCGACAAACATTTGCAACAGATGGCCATTCATCTGGCTCATATCCACAGCCTTGATCTGGCACAGCACGATCTGACTTTCTTGCCTCAACAAAATGAAGGCGTTTGCGAGGCGCTGAAGCAGCCAGGGCCGCTGTCCAGTCTTGACTTTCCCCAGGTAGCTAAAATTCGAACGGTGTTGACCACAGAAGATCCCAGGAAAGCGCAAAATAAGAAAGCTTTGCTGCACGGCGACTACTGGCCGGGTAACAGCTTATGGCAGAATGGCGAACTAACGGCCGTTATCGACTGGGAAGATGCCATGCTAGGCGATCCAGTCATCGATCTGGCCCGAAGTCGCTCCGAGATTGCCTGGATTTTTGGTCTTGAGGCTGTAACTAGCTTTACCCAACATTATCAACAGCAGATGACGCTTGATTTGAGCGCCCTGCCCTTTTGGGATTTGTGCGCAGCGCTGCGCCAGATCCGGCTGTTGGGCGATGATTTGACCTCGTCCGCTGACTATTTTGTTGATTACGGCCGTACCGACATCACGCCGCAATCCATCCGCCAAAACCTCAACAGCTTTATCGACCATGCGTTAGCCCAATTCAGCCGCTGAATTTTGGTCAGCTCTCCCAAACCCAGATACCATTCACATAGCAAGTCCATCGAACAAGAAATCTTTGCGTTCTCTGCGACTTTGCGGTGAAGTTTTCAACAAGACCACAGATTTTTTACCAATGTGAGAGGTTACTATGAGTAAACCAACCTTCAAATGGGCCGATCCCTTCTTGCTCAACGACCAGCTTAGCGAAGAAGAGCGCATGATTCGGGACTCCGCCCACGACTACTGCCAGGGCAAACTGATGCCCCGCGTGCTGGAAGCCCACCGGCACGAAACGTTCGACCGCACCATTTTCAACGAGATGGGCGAAATGGGGCTACTTGGCGTCACGCTGCCAGAAGAATACGGTGCGGCTGGCCTGAATCACGTCTGCTACGGTCTCATCGCCCGCGAAGTGGAGCGCGTAGACAGCGGCTACCGCAGCTGCATGAGCGTGCAGAGCTCGCTGGTGATGTACCCCATCTTCACCTACGGCACAGAAGAACAGCGCCAAAAATACCTACCAAAGTTGGTTACGGGTGAATGGGTGGGCTGCTTCGGCCTCACCGAACCGGATCACGGCAGTGACCCCGGCAGCATGGAAACTCGCGCCCGCAAAACCGACGGCGGCTGGATTCTGCACGGCAACAAGATGTGGATTACCAACTCGCCTATCGCCGACGTATTTGTGGTCTGGGCCAAAGCATACGATCATGATGAGACTGAGGACGGCGTGATTCGCGGCTTCATTTTAGAGAAGGGCATGGAAGGCCTTTCCGCCCCCAAAACGGAAGGTAAGTTTAGCTTGCGGGCTAGCATCACCGGCGAAATTGTGATGGATGAGGTCTTTGTGCCGGACGAAAACCTATTGCCAAATGTGCAGGGGCTCAAGGGGCCCTTCGGCTGCCTGAACAAGGCCCGCTACGGCATTAGCTGGGGTGCACTGGGCGCGGCCGAATTTTGCTGGCATGCCGCCCGGCAGTACACGTTAGACAGGTCTCAATTTGGACGGCCGTTAGCCGCCAACCAGCTTATCCAGCTCAAACTGGCAAACATGCTCACCGAAATTAGCCTGGGTTTGCAGGGTGCGCTGCGGGTGGGGCGGCTGCTGGATGAAGGTAAAGCGACGCCGGAAATGGTCTCCATCGTGAAGCGCAACTCCTGCGGCAAGGCGCTGGACATCGCCCGGGTGGCCCGCGACATGCACGGTGGCAACGGCATCTCCGACGAGTTTCACGTCATCCGCCACATGATCAACCTCGAGGCCGTGAATACCTACGAAGGCACACACGACATCCACGCCCTCATCCTCGGCCGGGCCCAAACCGGTATTCAAGCATTTATGTAAACAAAACTGTAGGGGCAGACCCCGTGTCTGCCCCCCGGTGTCTGCCCCTCGTGTCTGCCTAAACCAGGACAGGCGCGGGGAGTGAATGTAACTCACGCATCAATATAAAAGGTGAACCCCATGACAAACAAACCCAACTGGAAAACAGTTAAAGAATACGAAGACATAACCTACAAAAAATCAGACGGCGTGGCCCGCATTGCCTTTAACCGGCCCAACGTCCGCAATGCCTTTCGCCCTAAAACGGTGGCCGAACTGTACGAAGCCTTCCTCGACGCCCGCGAAGATACTTCCATCGGTGTGGTGCTGCTCTCTGGTGAAGGTCCTTCCACCAAGGACGGCGTCTACGCCTTTTGCAGCGGCGGCGACCAAAATGCCCGCGGCCACCAGGGCTACGTGGACGATGAAGGGATGCCCCGGCTGAATATTTTAGAGGTGCAGCGCCTAATGCGCTTTATGCCCAAGGTGGTGATTGCCGTGGTGCCCGGCTGGGCGGTTGGCGGCGGCCACAGCCTGCATGTCGTTTGTGATCTCACGCTGGCCAGCAAAGAACACGCCATATTCAAGCAAACTGACGCCGATGTGACCAGCTTCGATGGCGGCTACGGCTCGGCCTATCTGGCTAAATTGGTGGGGCAAAAGCGCGCCCGCGAAATCTTCTTCCTGGGGCGCAACTACTCGGCACAGGAGGCCTACGAGATGGGGATGGTCAACGCCGTCATTCCCCACGATGAGCTGGAAGATACGGCCTATGAATGGGCGCAGGAAATTTTGGCCAAGTCTCCCACATCCATCAAAATGCTCAAGTTTGCCATGAATCTGACCGACGACGGCATGGTGGGGCAGCAGGTGTTTGCCGGGGAAGCCACTCGCCTGGCCTACATGACTGACGAAGCCAAAGAAGGCCGCAACGCCTTCCTGGAAAAGCGCAAACCTAACTTCAAAAACATCAAATGGATTCCGTAGGTCAAGTTTTGAAACTTGACCTACAAAAAAATCAGACTTTGGCTCTATGTTAAAAGTGAGCCAAGTCCGATTTTGCCTCATTGCTCGTTTTCTTCATAAACGTTCACCTTGTCTTTCCAGGATTCCACTATAATAAAAATTGTCCTGAAGATTAGCTAACCTTTTGCGCTTATGGAAGAGCAAACCGGCACGGTAACAGAAGAAACCCTCATGGCTCGTTCGTTGGGCCAGGTAAAGCGGTGGCTGCGGCGCGGCTGGCCGTTTGCGGCGGGTATCGTGGCTGCTTTTCTGGGCATACTGCTTTATTCCACCCTCTACCCTGATCCCATTCCCCTGACAGATGATGAAGTTGACCAGATTGTGATAGATGCGATGGCCTCGGCCACGCCGCCGCCCTCGTACTCGGCACAGGTTTACCAGATGATTTTGCCCTCGTTAGTGCTTATTCGCACCACAGGCAGGGATGAGGCCGGGGAAGCGGGCACGGGCGTGGGCAGCGGGGTGATTGTCAACGACAGCGCCGATATTCTCACAGCCCTGCACGTGGTGGCGGGGGCTGATGAGATTGAGATTTATTATGCCGATGGCGGCCAGACAACGGCCGTTCTCATCGCCGCCGAGCCAGAAAATGATATTGCTGTCTTGGCTCCCGTTGACCCGCCAGAAGTCATTGTGCCTGCCATAATGGGCAACCCTGACGCCATGCGCGTGGGCGATGAAGCCTACGCTGTGGGCAACCCGTTGGGGCTGGCTGGCTCGATGAGCGCCGGGGTTATTTCTGGCTTCGACCGCACCTTGCCTATTAATGATGAGCTGCAGTTAACCGGGTTGATTCAGTTTGATACGGCCGTAAATCCGGGCAATTCAGGTGGCCCTCTGCTCAACCGCCGGGGCGAAGTCATTGGCATCGTCACCGCCTTAGCCAACCCATCCGAGCAAAACTTCTTCATCGGCATTGGCTTTGCTGTGCCCATTACCACGGCGGCTAGCGCAGCCGGTGCACCGCGTTATTGATAGTAAAAAGTGAAAAGTAAAAAGTGAAAAGTACGCTTTTTACTTTTTACTCAGATAATTCTTACCAGACCACTCTAACAATCGGAGCAAACTATGACTTTCACCCCCAGGCCAGACAGCGATAAACCAATGGAGCGCGTCCTCTACGAAGTTAAAAAGATCATCGTGGGGCAAGACAATTTGCTAGAGCGGCTCATTGTAGCGCTGCTGGCGCGGGGACATATTTTGGTGGAAGGCGTGCCCGGCCTGGCCAAAACAATGGCCATCAAAACGTTGGCCGGGGCCATTGGCGGGCAGTTCCAGCGCATCCAGTTCACGCCTGATCTGGTTCCGGCTGACCTCATCGGTACGCGCATCTACAACCAGAAAAGCGGCGAGTTTAACACCTCGCTTGGCCCTGTTTTCACCAACCTGCTGCTGGCCGACGAGATCAATCGTGCTCCGGCCAAGGTGCAGAGCGCCCTGCTCGAAGTGATGCAGGAGCGGCAGGTGACGATTGGCCGCGAAACGCATAAGGTGCCGAATCCCTTTTTGGTGATGGCCACGCAAAATCCTATCGAGTCTGAGGGGACCTATCCGCTGCCAGAGGCGCAGGTAGATCGCTTTATGCTCAAGGTGCTGGTGGGTTATCCCAGCCAGACCGAAGAATTTGTCATAGTGGAGCGAATGACGGGCGCTATGCAGACAGTGCAGCGCGTGATCGATACGGACCAGCTGGTGGCGCTGCAGGGTGAAGTGGATGCCGTCTACGTCGATCCGGCATTGATGGAGTATGCCGTGAAGCTGGTGACGGCCACGCGACGGCCGCAAACCGTGGGCCAAGGTGATCTGGCTCACTATCTGCTCTATGGCGCCAGTCCGCGCGCCTCCATTAACCTGATTTTAGCCGCCAAGGCGCTGGCCTTCGTGCGCGGGCGCGGCTATGCGCTGCCGCAGGACGTTAGCGACCTGGCCCTGGACGTGATTCGGCACCGGCTGGTGTTGTCTTACGAGGCGCTGGCGGACAACGTGAGCAGCGATGAGATATTGCGCAAAATATTGTCGGTTGTGCCCCAACCGGAGGTGCCCCTGCATGAGCGAGCCTACGGCCGTGCCCACGCTTGACCAGATTTCGCCTCCCGAGATTTTGCAGCGGCTGGAGTGGCGCGTTATTCGGCGGCTGGATGGCCTGCTGCAAGGGGATTATCGCACGCTGTTTTACGGCACAGGCATTGACTTTGCCGACATTCGTGAGTACCAGGTCAACGATGACATTCGCCACATCGACTGGAACGTGACGGCACGCATGGACAGCCCATATGTGCGGCAGTACGTGGAAGACCGGGACGTTACGGCCTGGTTTTTGCTCGATCTCAGCCCGTCGATGGGCTTTGGCCCGGCGGCGCGGCCCAAGCGGCTGGTGCTGACGGAATATGTGGCTACGCTGGCCCGGCTGCTGGTGCGCAGCGGCAACCGGGTGGGGGCCATTTTGTACAACCGCAAGGTAGAGCAAACAATTCCCCCGCGCGGCAATCGTAACCAGGTGCTGCGTCTTATGCGCGCTATATTGAGTCAGCCGGGTGACGCAGGTGGCGTGGCTACCAATTTGACGCCGCTGCTGGACGCTGGATTGAACACGTTCAAGCGGCGCTCGCTGGTGTTTGTGATTTCTGATTTTATTAGCGAACCGGGATGGGAACGGCCGTTAAATCTGCTGAATCGCCGCCATGAGCTGATTGGCATCCGGCTGTGGGACCCGCGTGAAGTAGAGCTGCCCAATGCTGGCATGATTGTGGTCGAAGACGCAGAGACGGGCGAGCAGCTGCTGGTCGATACTGGTCATCCAGGATTTCGGCGTCGTTTTCTGGAAGCGGCTGAACGACGCGAAGCGACGCTGAAGGCCACGTTGCGACGGGCAGGCGTCGATTTATATGGCATTTCCACGGAAGAAGATTTAGTGGGGGCCATTGTGCGCATGGCTAGCCTGCGCAAGAAGAGAAGACGATGACCTTTATCTGGCCCATCATGCTCTTTGCTTTGCTGCTGTTGCCGCTGCTGGTGTGGTATTACCGGCGGCAGGTGCGGCTGCGCGATGAGGCTTCGGCCGTTTTGGGGCCGCTCGGTTTGGTGCAAAGTGGGGATGGAACGGCCGTATCCCGCCAGCGCCACGTTCCCCCGCTTCTCTTCCTCATAGGCCTGACGCTGCTGCTCTTTGCCCTCTCCCGGCCAGAACTGCCGCTGAGCCTGCCCCGCATCGAAGGCACCGTCATTCTCGCCTTTGACGTCTCCAGCAGCATGATAGCCGACGACTTAGAGCCAAGCCGCATCGAAGCCGCCAAGGAGGCGGCCCGCGCTTTTGTGGCCAACCAGCCCAGCACCGTTCGCATTGGCGTGGTGGCTTTTAGCAACGGCGGATTGGTGGTGCAGCCGCCCACCGACGTGCAGGCAGACGTGCTGGCAACAATTGATCGGCTTAGTCCGCAGGGCGGCACCTCGCTGGGGCAAGGTATTTTTACCTCGCTGAACGCCATTGCCGGTGAAGCCATTGTGCTGGAAGAAGACGCACTGGAGCCGGAGAATCTGACCGAAAGCGGGGCCGCACTGCAAATTGACGAGTTCTCTTCGGCCGTGATTGTGCTGCTGTCTGACGGGGAAAATACGGAGTTTCCTGAGCCGTTGGCGATTGCCCAGATTGCCGCTGAAGCCGGTGTGCGCATCTACACCGTGGGCATTGGCAGCCCAGAAGGTGCGCTGATAGAGGTGGACGGTTTCAGCATCGTGACCCAGCTTAACGAAGCGGCGCTGCGAGAGATTGCCAGTCTGACGAACGGTACCTACTATTTTGCCAAGGATGAAGAAGAGCTGCACGATATCTACGAGAACATTGATTTGCAATTTACAATTCGTGGTGAGCAGATGGAAATTACAGCCATTTTGGCCGGTATTAGCCTTGTCTTTATGCTGATCAGTGGCGTGCTTTCCATGCTCTGGTTTGGGCGAGTGCCGTAATGAATTTTTTGTGGCCCTGGTTGCTGCTTTTTTTGCTGATTATTCCGCTAAGCGTCGTCTTGTATGTCTGGATGCTGCGACGGCGGCGTAAGTTTGCCGTGCGCTACGCCAGCCTGTCGCTGATCCGCGAGGCGCTGCCCAAGAGCGCCCGCTGGCGGCAGCATTTGCCCTTTGCCCTCTTTTTGCTGGGGTTAACCAACCTGATTTTGGCCCAGGCGCGCCCGGTAGCCGAAGTTGACGTGCCGCTGAGCCGCACCACCATCATTTTGGCGTTGGACGTCTCGCGCAGTATGTGCGCCACAGATGTGGACCCCAATCGGCTGGCGGTGGCCCAGGATGCGGCGCTGGCCTTTGTGGAGGCGCAGGCGGACGGTACGCAGATCGGCCTGGTGGCCTTTGCTGGATTCGCCGAACTGATTGTGCCGCCGACCAATGACAAGGAAGTTTTGCTTGATGCCATTGCCAACTTGACCACTTCTTTTGGTACGGCGATTGGCAGCGCCACGCTGAAGTCGATTGACGCGATTGCTGAGATTAATACGGCCGTTGCTCCCAGCGGCCTTAATCTGGACGAAGAAAATTCGGCAGGCGAGATAGTGGAAACCTATCAGCCAGACATCATTGTGCTGCTGACGGACGGGGCCAACAGCCAGGGACCGCGTCCTCTGGATGCCGCCCAGCAAGCCGCCGACCGGCACGTGCGCGTTTATACCATCGGCTTTGGCACGGACGAGATTCCCGAGATGGTGTGCAGCCAGGCCCAGCTTGGCGGGGATGTTGTGAACCGTGGCTTTGGCGGCGGCTTCGGCGGTAGTTTTGGCGGCTTTGGCGGCGGCGACAACTTCCGGCGCTTCCTGGTGATCGATGAGGAAACGCTGCAGGGCGTGGCCGACCTGACCGGCGGCGAATATTTTCGCGCTGAGAGCGCTGACCAGCTGCTGGAGGTGTTCCAGGAACTGCCTACCCAAATTGTGCTGCAAAAGGAAGCCATTGAGATCGGCGTCTTTTTTGTGGGGGTGGCGATGGTTTTGGTGGGAACGGCCGTTTTCCTCTCAATTAAATGGCGGCGCTATCCCTAAAGCAAACTTCCTGAAGGTTGGCCCTGACGATTTTTTACTTTTCAACCTGCGCAGCGTTTGATGCTGTTGCCTTTTATTTATCGACAAAAAGGGCTTTTCATCTTGAAACCATACGAGCAACTGACAATCAGAGGCAAGCAGCGGCGATTGCGGGCATTGGTAGAGGATGCACTGCGGCAGTTTGGCGTAACGGCCGTTCGCGTCAAGCTCGTCGGTGCCGCTACCAATCTTATTTACCGCGTCTGGGCTGACGACGGACGGCAGTTTGCCTTGCGCATAGCCAAACCACAGTGGCGCGGGGTGGATTCGGCCGTTTCTGAAGTGATGTGGCTCGATGCCCTGGCCTGCGACACCGATATTCCCGTGCCTCAGATTCAGCGCTCGTCGGCGGGGGAAGCCGTTATCTTTCCCCAGGCGGCGGGCGCACCGGCAGACCGCCACGCCCTGCTGATGAGCTGGCAGCCCGGCGTGCTGCTGGGCAGGCGACTGAGCGAGAATAGCGTTACAAAAATGGGCGCTCTCTTTGGCAAGTTGCACCAGCATGGGGCCAACTGGCGGCCGCCCGCAGGCTTCACTATCAAAAAATTTGACCAGATGCTGTCGCGCGGCGAGCCAAACTTGCTCTTTGTCGACGCCAGCCTGGCAGCATACGATAGGCAAACCGAAGCCCGGCTGCGCCAGATGAGCGAGGATGTGGCCCATAGCTACGCTGCGCTCGATCCGGTCGACCTGCGCGTCATCCACTGCGATTTGTGGCATGACAACATCAAAATTTATCGGGGTACGCTCTATCCGTTTGATTTTGAGGACACCATTTGGGGTTTTCGCCTGCACGATATCGCCATGGGCTTGCTGGATCTGTACGAAGATGTAGGAAATCCAGAACGATATGCCCAGCTTTTGGCGGCGTTCCGCGCTGGCTATGAAGCGCTGCTGCCCTGGCCAGCAGGGGAGATGGAGCTGCTGATGTTTGGCCGGATGCTGTGGAAGACCAACTGGATTGCTCGCTTTTGGCCGGAAGGATTGGCGAAAACGGCCGCTTTCCACGCGAACCTCTACGATCATTACAGTAAAACCGGGGAGCTATTGCCGCCCAAAGTTCCACGTTGATATTATTCACCCCAAAGAATGCAGAGAGCACGAGTAATTTTTACACTTTGCGTGCTTATGAAAATGAAGTTAATAAAGGTAGCGTGCTGGCCCCATTTTGTGACAAATCGCTAGAATTTACCTGCACCGTCATATAACGTGAGCTATCTTTAACCATCTGTTCGGCAGATTGGGCCAATTTTTTGGGAAGAGTCGTCTGTGCAGAGAAAATTGGCCCAATCTTGGCCAGCCAACTGTATAGTAACTAGCACTTAGCTCTTCTAGCAGAATAATGTAGAAGCAGCTTAAAACAGAGAGACAATGAGCAAGATTCAGCCAATATCGCTAATGCTGGGGGAACAAGAGCAAGAGCAGGAGATCAAGCGCGGCTACCAGCTTGGCGTTTATACCTTGCTGGAGCAGATCGGCAGCGGAGGAGAAGCAACTGTCTGGTCCGCGATTGACAACGTACGCAAGCGGGTGGTGGCTGTCAAAATCATCTCCACCATGAGCAACGATCCGGCTGCGGCCTCTCTGGTACCAGCCAACTTTGAGCGGGAAGTACATCTCGTTGCCAGCCTGGAGCATCCCCACATTTTGCCCATGTATGAATTTGGCATGGCGGACACCTTTTCCTACTTTGTCATGGCTTACAAAGGGCTTGGCACGCTGGTTAAGCGAATCAAGACAGGGCCTTTGCCGCTGGTGGAGGTGGCCCAAACGGCCCGGGAAGTGCTGTCTGCCCTGGCTTATTTGCACCAGCGCGGCATTGTGCACCGTGATATTAAGCCCAGCAACGTTTTGTTAGACAGCCAGATGCGAACGTATCTGGCCGACTTTGGCCTGGCGAAGGAGCTGAGCCAAAGCACAATGGTGCTGCACACGGGTCGCGGCACTGGCCCATACGCGCCCTATGAACAGCAAACGTACAACAGCATCACGCAGCAGTCTGATATTTACAGCCTGGGGATTGTGCTTTATGAAATGCTGACCGGGCAGCTTCCCTGGCAGGGTCAATTCAGCCTGGCATCGCGGCAAAGCCGAGAAAATGAGGTGCTGCCAGACCCAGCCGAGCACAATCCAGAATGTACGGCCGAATTAACGGCCGTTTTGCGCCAGTTCACCACATTCCGCTGGCAGGATCGCCCGCAAACGGCTGAAGCCGCCTACATGCTGCTTTTTGAAGCGCTGCCGCCGCAGGTACAACAAATCGTGGGGCGCGCCCTGCAGCCCGGCAGGCTACCAGAAGAAAAATGTTGGGCTCAAGACATAGACTTTTTGCTGGAAATGTATCAGGCAGAGTGGCAGCCGGAAAAAAGATTGCCTTTGAGCCTGACTCACCTGGCCTTTATATCCGCTTACTATGAGCATAAGCCGCTGCCCCAGGACGAAGCGGTGCGGCACTTGTTGCTGCGAGGCGCGCTGGTGCACGATTACAACCTGTCGCACTGGTGGCGGCAGACCGAGAAGGCCGCGCTGCGCTGGCGCGTGTGCATCGAAGCGCTGGCGAGTGAAGAGGAAGAGGTGATGGCGCGCGCGCTGGCGCTGCTGCTCCGCGAGCCGCAAGGCAAAATAAAATCAACTGCCTCCACGGTCGCTTCTTTAGAAAAGCTGGTTGAGCTGGCGGCTGGGTCGGAAGAGTGGCGCGTGCGGCGTGATGCGCTGAACGCGCTGGCCCACTTGCTGCCCACTGCCCAGCGGTGGCAGCCAGTGGGAATCTCGGCAGTAGGAGACGCCCAACTGGCTCATTTGGCCCTGGAAGAAAGCACGCAGGGCCGGTTGGCGGTGGATATCATTTGCCGGCTGCGCAGCGAAACGGCCGTGGAGACATTGATTGCCGCTTATGAAGTAACAAATCCGGACCTGGTTCTGAAAATTCTGCGACAAATTCAGCAACAGACTGGCACTTTGCCGCGGAGCCTGCCCCAGCATATTCGCGGCAGTCTGCTCTGGCAGCGTTTAAAGGAGCTGTTGCTAGAAGACAAGGAAGGGCTGTCGTTGGCGCGCAGCCTGCTGGGGCTGTGCGCGGGTATTTTGGTAAGCCTTTTGTTTGTGTTTGGCTATTTTTCCTTGCCTGCGGCCCAAATGCAGGACACCTTGCTGGTGCCCTATGCGGTGAGCGATATTGTTACCATTGTAGAGGTCAATGACGTCAGCCTGGCCCAATACGGCCGTTGGGACCAGTGGCCGCGCTCACTCCACGCCCGGCTGGTGGAGCAGCTTCAGGCTGCTGGCGCCAAAACCATCGTGTTTGACTTTGTGTTTGAGGCAAACACGGCCGATGATGCGCTGCTGGCCGAGGCGATGGCCGCGGCCGGTAACGTGGTGCAACCCGTGCTGGTGCAGGGAGATGCGTATCATGACGTGGCGGACAGGCTGCGCTATGATGGTGCTGTTTTTCCGCAGCCGGAGCTGGTCGCTGCGTCGGCTGCACTGGGGCACACCAGCATTTTGCACGATGAAGATGGCTATATTCGCCGTGTGCCCACGCTGATTGCGGTGGAGGAACGGCCGTATGAGAGCCTGGCAATGATTGCGCTGCGTACCTATTTAGGCAGTGAAGTGTTGGCAGACAGCGCCATACAGGATGGACAACTGTCTCTGGCTGGCCGCCTGGTTCCAGTAGATAAGCATGGAGCCATGCGCATTTATTATGCTGGACCACCGGCCCAGCCGGAGCAAACAACCTTCAATATGGTGTCTTACCAGGATGTGCTGGCGGGGACGGTGCCGGATGGCCTGCTGCGCGACAAAATTGTGCTGGTGGGCATCACCGCCACGGCAGAACCTGACCGCTACCTGACACCGGTAAGCGACGGCCGTCCCATGTACGGCGTCGAAATTTTGGCCAACGTCATTGAATCTATCTGGTCTGGACGCTTTATTCGCACCCCGGGAACGGCCGTAAACGTGCTTATCATGCTGGGGCTTGGTTTGGTAGTAGGGCTTGTTTGTGTGCGGCCAGTCATGGGATTGATGTTTGCCCTGAGCATTGCGGTCGTTTACTTTATTCTGGTGAGCACGCTTTTTGATGCTACCGGCTGGATGCTTGAACTGTATCATCCGTTTTTCACCATTGCCCTAAGCTACTTAATGGTAACAGCTTACCGCTATTCAGTGGAGGTTCGCCACCGCCGGGAAATGCTAGGGCTTTTTGCCAATAGCCTTACGCCCGCAGTGGCCCAGGCTACCATGGACGCAATCAAACAGGGCAAGATTGATTTAAACGGCCAGGAGCAGGCATTATCTGTGCTGCTGGTGGAGATGCGGGGCCAGGCAGCCTACGCATCTCGCCATGATCCAATGGACGTTCTGGCCATGATGACCTTCTTCCGCAACAAAATTGTGCAACTCATCCTCTCGTTTGAAGGCACCGTTATTCACTCTGAGCAAGGCGATACGATGGCTGTGTTTAACGCACCTTTGAGCCAGCCAGACCACGCCTGGCGTGCCTTGCAGGTGGCACAGGCCATTCAAAATGAAGTGGAGCAGTATAAGCAGTCGCGTCCTGAGGACGATCCACACCGCGCTATCTCTTTCGCTTTTGCTGTAAATACAGGCCGGGCTATTGTAGGGTACGAAGGCCCGGGCGGACCCAATACGTTGACGGTGCTGGGCCATGCTGTTGATCTGGCAAACCACATGGTTTCTGCAGCCGGGGCCGGGCAGATATTGTTGGGCGAACAGACTTATACAGAAACGGCCGATCAAGTGGAAGCAATGCCTCAAAAACCATTACATCTTAAACATTGGCCAACGGCCGTGCCGGTTTACGCTATTTCTGCGGAAGATAACGAAGAAGAGTTTTGGCAATGAGGTCAGCAGCAAAAAAGCTGACGATGTTACTCAACAACATCGTCAGCTTTTTCTTTCAGGCGTAGCAACTAGTTTATATTGCCTTTGCCTTAATCATCGTCATCGTCATCCCAGGGGGTAGCGGTTGGTGTGTTAGTAGGCGTGGGCGTGGGCGTTAATGTACTTGTTGGCGTCCATGTCGGCGTATAGGTTGGCGTTGGTGATGGCGTCCATGTCGGCGTATTGGTCGGCGTCGGTGACGGTGTTCTTGTTGGTGTTGGTGTAGACGTTGGCGTACTGGTAGGCAGCAGCGTTCCCGTGCTTGTCGGCGTCGATGTTGGCGTCTTGGAAGGTGTCGGTGTCGGTGTACTGGTTACCACTGGTGTTGGTGTTTTCGTTACCCCTGGTTGAGGTGTATTGGTGGGTGAATCAGGGCACGCGCCTAGCCGGTCGCCATGCGCCAAATGTGCACTTATCTCAGTGACCTTAACCTCCATCGTAATGCCTTTGGTTGCGTTGAAGCTAGGATAGTGGCAGATCAGAACCATTTCTTCTGAGCCGTCTCCATCCGAATCTGGGGTCGTTGTGGCTGAGGGCGTACTGCTTACTTCCGGCTCGTCGTCCTCATCATCTTCATCTTCATCATCCTCATTCTCGTCATCGTCGTCATCACTCTCATCGATTTCTTCTTCAGTGGGAGTGGCTGCTGGGGCAGGAACGGCCGTTGGCGTTGCTGTTCTGATTGTTTCCAAGGTGGGATCAGGCGAGTTTACAGGAACGTTTTCTGGGGCGGCCGTGGCTGCTTCTGTTGGTGCTACTATAGGCGCTTCTTGCGGCACAACTTGCAGCTTGTGGCCGACCCTGGCCGTTACCTGGAAGCCTGACTCTACATCAACCGACTGCTCGGCCATTGTTACGCGCACAATACCTTCTGCCACAGACACGGTAGTGGTTTCGGCGGTATGGGTTTCGACGGCAAAGACGGTTCCGCGCACAGAGGCGGTTGAGGAGGGTGTTTTTACTTCAAAGGTGTCATTGCTGCGCAGCAGCCGCACCACGCGGTTCAAAGTCTTTCCAGAGAAAAGGTGCAGCCGAACGCGGTAGCTGTCGTCGTTGGTGACCAGTTCGCTCACGGCCAGCGTGGTGCCGCTAAATAAATCTACCGTGCTGCCATCTTGCAGCCGCAGCTGTGCTGACGCATTGTTGTCCAGGCGAATGGTGTCGCCTTCTTGCACGGTGACCACATTTCCGGCGGAAACGGCCGTTTCTGTTGCTCCGGCAAAAATAGCGCCACCTGCCTGGTTAACCACCACTTCTCCGGCCGAAACGACCAGCGTAGCCTTGGCTCCGCCTGGCTGGGCCAACACAAAGGCGCCCAGAACCAGCACAAGCAAGGTAGCCAGTCCTAAAGCCCAGGTACGTTGCTGTAACATAAAAAAGCTCCCCTTCCACTTGCGAATAGGTTCCGCTCGCTGAACGGATTGTTTCTTGATGGATAAACCCTGGCTGGCGGATTCCAGGAAATGGAGCAGCATGGTGCGATTAATGCCCGAGTATCCGGCGATTTGGGCTACATCTTGCGAAAAATGCTCTTCGCGCGGCTGCTTGCACAGGGCCAATTTGGCTAACTGTACAGGCTCAACTTTCAATCTTTGGGCCAGCTGCTCCCAACTAAGGCCATCTCGCCTGGCTTGCTGCTCAACCAGAAAGGCTATAAAAGCGTCATCTGTTGCAGTTCTTTTTGCCAGCTCAATAATTGGTAGATTCATCATAAGTTCCTCGTTGCGCTTGCGGAAGATGTCCTTAGTCCTATCGGCTCTATAGTTAGTACCGACTTCAGGGGCAAAGTGCGACAGCTTATTAATGTGGCATTAAGCAAAGGGGTAAAGTTGGGGAATAGTGTGAGGAAGGGTAAATACTACTGTCTGTTGGCAAAACGAGCCAGGCGTTTTGTGAGGCGATCTTTGGCGCGTTTCACTTCGCGCCTTTGTTCGGCTATGGGCTGGGCCATAATTTGCAGAATTTCTGCGTAGGGTTCTGTTTCACGTACTCCATTAAGCAACAAAAGAAACAGCTGCCGGTCGGTGGCATTGAGCTGTGCTTCAAACTCCTGCAGCAGGGATTCTTTGCCGCTGCTTCCATTTTCCAGCCACTGCTCAAGGTAGAAGGGCTCCATTTCCAACTCTTCTGTTACCAGCTGCGCCTGAACGGCGGGTTCATCTATGTCCAGCAACGGCCGTGTGTGCCGGTTGTTGCGGTCAAGGGCATTGAGCAAATCGTGCCGGGCAGACATGCGCAGATAGGCAAACAGCGTAAGCTTGTCGGGATTGTATTTTTCGGGGGCGGCGTGGTAGGTTAGCAGGCTGTCGATAGCGGCCGTCTCATGCAGGTGAGCTTCTACCTGACGAAACTCGTGCTGTAAAAAATGGACGAGATGAGGCAGCGCTAATTCAGCCAGCTGGGCAAAAGCAGTAGGACCATCTTTATTTACAATCTGTTCGTGTTTCTGCAGCTGCCAGTGGCGTGATGGTTCAGAAGCCAATATGCACAGCCTCCTAAATAGGTATTGCTAAATCCGTTGCCCAGTATAGCAACGAACATGCTTTTTCGGTTAAAAGTTTGGCGGAAAATTGGGTAAATTTGCGCGATCTTAACGATGCATTCAACTAGTCAGCGCCAGATGAAGGCGTATCAGAGGCGTGACTGCTACCCGGTCACGCGCTTAATAAATGTGGTCAGGCTGGTGGGTTCACGGTTGAGCAAAAAGCGCAAGACCTGGGGATTACCAGCAAGACCGCTTTGTGCATAGTAAGCAAACATGCTGGCGACCATTTTGAGGCCGCCTTCTGGCATTCCGTTACTGCGGGCCTGGGCTTTCCACGTTTTTAGGGGGATGGGGCGCACCTCAACGGGGCGGCGCAAAATTTGGCTGAAAGTGTCGGCTACGGCCGTTTGGCTCAACGGTTCTGTGCCCGCCAGTTCATAAGTAGCGTAGCTGTGTCCTGGTTCCGTGAGCAGCCGGGCGGCGACAACGGCCAAATCTTGCAAATCGACCAGACTTAGGCGCGTTTCGGCCGGATAAGGCACGGGCAAGATGCCTTCTGACTGGATACTGGGCAGGTAGGCGAGCAGATTTTGCATATAGGCGGCGGGCTGGACAATGGTGTAGGGTAGGCCAGAGTCAAAAAGAATATTTTCTACTTTTAGCTTGCTCCAATGGTGGGGCATTTCACGAATTTGGGGATGGAGGACGGAGTGGTAGACGACGCGGCAGTTGCCGATGCTGCGCGCTGCGGCGATCATCAGTTGGCCAATGCGGACCTCTTGCGGGTGCATATTGGGGCCAATGTGGTAAATGGCAGAAACGGCCGTTGTGGCCAGCCGCCACACATCTGCGTCCAGCAAATCCCCCACCACCACTTCCGCCGCGCCTGCCTGACGCACGGGCAGAATTTGCTCATCATCTTTTACAAAAGCACGGGTTTTGGCACCACGCTGCTTTAAAGCGGCCAGAACCGCCAGCCCTGTTTTACCTGCTGCGCCCGTTACCAAAACCATTGTGACTCTCCAAGTTGACTTCAAGAATTAATTAAGGCTTGTTGTTTGTCCGTATTGCGGCTCGCCTTAACGGCACACATTGTACCAGAATGCCCTCAAATTGTTCATAGTCGGCGCCCATTCTTTTGTAGATTTTTTATAGTCATTTTGCAGGTGCCCTGTATAATCATCTGGTATGCTCGTGGACGGTTTTCAATATGAGACAATCAATGTAGTAAACAATGAGCCAACAAAGAACATTAAAGAATGCCAGTTTAGCCCAATTAATCGTTGGATGTCGTCAGGAACAGACACAATTTTTTGCAAATCGAGGTTATAGCTTTGAGCTATTTCGCCGCGCTTTAGATTTGCGTGATGAGCGCGCCTGGTTTGCCATTCAGCAGCAATTTTATCCCCTATTTAGTAGTTGGGTAGAAAAAGCGCTGGTCGTCCAGGTTGATTATTTTGTGAGGGACGATTTGCTCCAGGTTGCTTTAGAGCGTTTTTGGAGCACGCTCTCCGCTTCAGAACGGCCGTTAGCTGACCGTTTCACATACACGGGCGAGCTGCTGAAGTATATGAAAGCATGCATCAGGAGTGCCTGCCGGGAGTGGCGGCGCAGGGAAATGCGGCAGCGACGTGTGCAGCAGGAATTGAGTCTATTGGCGGATGCTCCAGTACCGCGGCCATTAGAACGGCTGTGGTTGCAAAAGTCACATGCTTCTCGCTGTATGGCCGTACGCCTCTGGCTGGAGGAAAAGTGCCGGAACGAAGCGGAGCTGCTGGTTTACCGGCTAACCTACGAAGAAGATCTTAAGCCGCGCCAGATTGTCGCTCAGCATCCAGAACACTTTTCGGCCGTTCAGGACGTCTATCGCATTAAGCTGCGGCTTTACCGCCGAATTCAACGTGCCTTTGCGTGGGAGGAGTAACGGCCGTTTCCCGTTTTGCCATAGATTACGCGAACAATAAGGGGGACGGCCGTCTCCATCTTCAGTGATGTGAGACGGGGTGAGGGGATATTGCTTTTTGCCACGGATTACGCGGATTGGTCCATGGGTCACCCCAATAACCATTAACCATTTGCCGTTAACAAATAGCGATTAGCACGGCCGTAAACCAGCTAAAATCACGATTGCTTGACGTACAGATTTATGCTAGACTGTACGTCAAGGAGCTTAGATATGACTATTCAAGAAAAGAAGAAGTTGACACTCCGCTTGAATAAGCAGCTCATCGAGCGAGCCAAACGGTATGCTGCCAAACACAACCTGTCTGTCTCTGAGCTGGTAGAAACCTATTTTCTCAACTTACAAGAGGCCGACGCAAAAGAACATACCTCACTTGTTCAACAACTAACGGGCATTTTGCCAGACTCAGCCAACGTGGAGCAGATTTACGGAGAATATCTGGCAGAAAAATATGGCCAATAAATTGACCATCCTGGTGGATTTAAATGTGATTGTGGATGTGGTGCAGCATCGACAACCATTTTATGAGGAATCGGCGCGTGTACTGGATGCGGTTGTACGCAAACAGGCCATAGGCTGGTTGGCGGCACACAGCATCACAACCTTATTCTACGTCATCAATCGCCTGCGCAATCGGCAAACGGCCGTTGTCGCCATCAACGGTCTGCTAGAGGTATTTACCGTGGCTACCGTTGATGATGAGGTTATTCGCAAAGCGCTGTCCTGGGGTTGGCCAGATTTTGAAGATGCGGTTCAGATGGCTGCAGCCACAAATGCTGGGGCAGATTATCTCATTACCCGCAACCCGCGCGATTTTCAATCGGAAATCATCCCCATTGTGCAACCGGCTGCTTTTTTAACCCTGCTCAATCAGTAAGCAAACCAGCTTTGTGACTGCTCAAATTTCTTGCTGTCTTTTTGGCCGTTCCCCCCCTTAACAATTCACAATTAACCGTTCACCATTCACAATTATTTCGGCCGTTTCCCAGCCAACCTAACAATAGCAAAAGAGAACGGCCGTATCCACCATCAAGCGGGTACGGCCGTTCATCTTCAACAAATCAACCCATTGGCTATTTACTCAAATTCGCTATTGCCTTCACCGCTTAATCCACAGCGGCCGTAACTTTTGACTTGCTTCAAATAAATTTAATTTATAAGCCTCACTGCGGAAAAGGAGAGTACGATAGTGGCAGATTAAATGGCCATTTTTCCTCAACCTCAATTTTCTCATTGGTTCTCAAAAAACTTCCAAGTTCTTCCCATAATTGATTCCAAGTTTGGTTCAGTAAGTTATATGTTCCTGTTCCATTAAGGTTCCAAGAAACCTCCAAAACGGTGAGGTCGGTCCACTCCAATCTAACTCGATGATTTTCATTAAGAGTGAATCCATTCTTTTTCGAAATATCCAAGTCAATTTTTTCAGGAAAGGAAAGTGGTTTAACTGGTACTTCAACAGTACTCCATTTCTTTATCGCATGGGACAGCCATTTTAAGTCAATAGTAACACAGCAAAAAAAAACCATAGGGCTTGATAAAGTTGGGGTTTGCCCAGACCTGTAAGCTGCTTTGAGTTCCTCTCTTACCTCATCAGGGTTCCAATACGTATATCGAAGGAGAGCTTGGTCGGATTCAACATCTGCATAAACAATCCGCGACTCTATTTGACCAAACATTCTTGGATAAAATTGCTTATACAACCCCAAACATTTCCAGGTTGCAGTATCATATTTTATCGTAGATGGACCATTAATAGCCATCTCAGCAATTTGTTGGATTTTTGTGAAGTGGTGCAAAAAATTTGTACTCATTTATCCTCAATTTTAGCGTATTAAGGCCGTAATCACATCCACCCAGCTATAAAAACTAGCTCCCCTGCTCGGGCGCAGTCTTCGGCCAACGCGAAACCTTGCTTGGCTGCGGCCTGACAGTACGGCGAAATGCCCACTTTGCCTGCTTGATAAGAGTTAACCAATAACCATTTACCGTTAACAATTAACCATTAGCACGGCCGTTCCCCATTTTGCCACAGATTATGCAGATTGGCATAGAGGGTACGGCCGTGTTCACCAGGCATGCGCAGCAGGCTATCTATATTGTTACGTGTGTTGGGGAAGTAAGAAGAAACAGGTAGCCGCTTGTTGCGCCAAACGGCTACCTGTTGGGGGCTAAGGTCAGGGAACCAGACCGTTGATGTTGATGGCGTTGGAGGTCAGCGTGCCGCTGCTGGCGATAAACTCAGCATTGCCGCTGAGAACAGCAATATTGACGATCGCCAGACCATCCATGCCCGTTACGGCCGTCCACGATTCGGTGCTGCCATCGGCCAGGGTGCGCGCGAGCGTCACCGCTACGCCGCTCAAGAGCTCGCCATCGGCGTCGTAGGCGGATACGCTGATGGGCTGCAGGGTGCCAACGGCTGCTTCACCCAGCAGCAGCGGATCCAGCATTAAGACCGAAGCCTGGTTGCTGCTTTGGGCCATCTGCAAGGTGGACATGCCGCGATTGGTTTTTGCCACACCGTTTGGCTTGCTGGCGTTGCCACTGTTGGGGGCCACATGCAGATGAATCTGACCGCCGCCGTCCAGGCCATTGTCTGGAGCACGGTCACCCGTACTATAGCCGCAACCAGCCAGGCATTCCAGGTAGAGCTGGTCGGGGTCCACGGCGCGCGTGCCGTCGTTATCTTCGGCACAGACGCGGAAGCTGGCGGCCGAGCCGTTGTAGGTGCCGTCGCC
>JBHIWP010000053.1:0-22322 GCA_041987425.1 Promineifilaceae bacterium (SeqCode)
AGGTTTGGGCTATCTGCTTATCACCGCTCGCTACCAATTTAAGACTGACCTGGTCTTTGTGGTTTTGCTTACCCTGGCTGCCATTGCCCTGAGCCTATACGGTCTGGTGACCGTAGCCGAAAAACGGCTGCTGCGCTGGCAGGTAAATCAATAAAACAAGAGGAATAAAAATGATGAAAAATAAGATTCGCATAACTATGAACTTAGCCCTAGGAGTATTAATTAGTTTGTTGCTGGCTGCCTGTGGGGCCGATGAACCGGCGGAGCGCGAGCTCACGACTATCCGCCTGCCAATGGGCTTTGTGGCTGATCCCCAGTTTGCTCCGTTTTATGTGGCCCAGGAAAAGGGATACTTTAGCGATGCCGGATTTGAGGTTGAATTTGACTACAGCTTCGAGACCGATGGCGTGTCGCTGGTAGGAGCCAATGAGCTGCCTTTTGCCATAGTGAGCGGCGAACAGGTGCTGTTGGCCCGGGCGCAAGGAGTGCCGGTGGTTTACGTGATGGAGTGGTTTCAAAAGTTTCCCATCGCTGTTGTAAGCAAGGCAGAGGCCAATATTGAAACCCCGGCGGATTTAAACGGCCGTGCCGTAGGACTCCCCGGCTTTTTTGGCGCCAGCTATGTAGGCTATCTTGGGCTCCTTTCTGCCACTGGCCTGCAGCCAGAAGATGTAAACGCCAACGACATTGGGTTTAACCAGATGGAATCGCTGCTGAGTGACCAGTCTGAGGCGGTGGTGGGATATGCCAACAATGAACCGGTACAGCTGGCCGGACAAGGGGAGTCCATCAACGTGATTCAGGTCTCAGATTACATTGACATGGTAGCCAACGGCGTTATTACGAACGAAACGACGCTGGCTGAAGACTCGGAGATGGTAGAGCGATTTGTTGGCGCCGTTTTGCGCGGTTTGGAGGATACGCTGGCCGATCCTGATGCGGCGTTTGCCATCGGTAAGAACTATGTCGAGGGGCTGGAGGACGAGCGTTTGGCCGTTCTGGAGGCCTCTTTGCCGCTGTGGCAGGCCGATACGCTGGGTCTCTCAGACCTGGAATCGTGGCAAAATACGCAGCAGGTGCTGCTCGATGCCGGGTTGATGGATGAGCCGCTTGCGGACTTAACGGCCGTTTTCACCAATGAGTTTGTTACGGCGATTGACGGAGGTAATTGAGTAATTGGGTAATTAAGCGATTGAGTTTTACTGTTTAGCAAATAAAACAGGCAATTTTTTACAGCATCTAGAAATAGACCACAGATAACACGGATTTAACGGATTAGCGCTAAATCTGAGTAAAAATCCGTGAGAATCCGTATCATCCGCGTCATCTGTGTTCCAATTAATTCGTTGTTTCTTGTTACCTGATTACTTATCATTTTATTCGATCCCATATGAATGCAGATTCCTTTCTCACGGTTCAAAACGTGAGCCATGTATTTGGGGCCAGGCAGAAAGTGCTGGCTAACCTGTCCTTCTCGCTGCCCGTTGGCGGCTTCACGGCGCTGGTGGGGCCGTCTGGAGTGGGAAAGTCGACGCTGGTGCGGCTGCTGGCAGGGCTGTTACGGCCGTCTTCTGGCAAGATTCAATATGCCAACCAGTCCAGCGGTCAGCCGCCCTCCATTGGTCTCATGTTCCAAAAGGACAACCTGATGCCCTGGCGCACCGCCTACGAAAACGTCCGGCTGCCATTAGAGATCAAGGGCGTTCCCCTGGCAGAGTCAGATACGGCCGTGCGCCAGATGCTGCAGCTGGTGGGGCTTACTGGGCATGAGCGTAGCTATCCGGCGCAGCTTTCTGGCGGGATGGCCCAGCGGGTTGCCCTGGCGCGGGCGCTGGTGCATCGGCCGTCGCTGCTGCTGCTAGACGAGCCCTTTGGGGCGCTGGATGCCTTAACGCGCGAGCGCATGGGGCAGGAACTACTGCGCATTTGGGCGGCGCTGCCCGTGACCATTTTTATGGTCACCCACAGCATTCCAGAAGCCGTGCTGCTGGCCGATGAAGTGGTGGTGATGGGCGGTCAGCCTGCTACCATTACGGAGCGAATTGAGATTGCCCTGCCGCGCCCGCGCACCATCGAGATGCAGGGTTCGAAGCAGTTTCAGCACTGTGCTGGCGCGGTGCGGCAGGCGATTGAAGCGATTCAGAATGGGGAGTCGTAGGGGGAACTGGGACTGGCAGCGTGGCTGCAATTTGGGGCGGGTGAAGGGCGCAGTCAGGGCTGCCAGTCCGGGATTTTAATGGCTACTCTGTGGAAACGGCCGTTTCCGTTGCTACGGGCCTACTACGCCGCTGCCAGCGCCGCCAGACAAAGCGAACGATCAGCCAAAGCGGCAGGCCAACGATGAGCAGCAAGGGCAGCAAATAAACGGCAAACCAGATGCCAAATTCAGCTACGTCTTGCAGCGCGTCTACCAAAGAGTCTACTGCGTTGCGGAAGACGCGAGCCGGACGCCAGCCGGATTCAATGGGCTGGGCCACGATATCGGGCGTCAGGTCCACCGTAATGGTCGAGAAGGAAGCCGACTGGCTAAGGTATTGCAATCGGCCTTTCATAGCTTCAATTTCGCTTTCCAGGCGGCTCAGCTCCTGATTCACCAGCAGCGCTTCTTCTACCGTTTCGGTATCGTCCAGAAAAGCGCGCACGCGTTCGGCCGTTGCTTCAAGATTCTCCAGCCGTGCCGATACGTCCACAAATTCTTCGGTTACATCCTGCCCAGAGGTGCTTTCATTGCGCACCTCCACCGCCATGCCGCGCAGCGCTTCTAGGGCGCTGTTAAAGCCAGATGAGGGCACGCGAATGGTAATATTGCCCGTTTTAGCATTTTCGTTGTACTGAAAAACTGAGCTATTTACCACCCAGCCGCCATTTTCCTCGGCCATCTTGGCGATGGTTGCCATCGCCTCTTCAGTGTTTGACACAATCAAGCTCATGTTGGCGGTGCGAATGATGAGCCGCTCCTGGAAAGGTTGAACGTTGGCGCTCTGGTTTGTAGCGACGCCAAAGCTGTCGTCGCTCATGGCTTCACCAGCTTCTTCCATCGGCGCTTCTGCTCCATCCGAGGCGAAATAGTAAGAATCGGTCGTATCGCCTCTGGCGGGTGCAGCAGCCGGTTCACTGTCATAAGCCATTGATTCATTTGAAGCAACGGAAGCCTGGCAGGCGGCCAAAAGAAGTAAGAAAAAGAATGCAGCGACAATAGCGAATTTTTTGCGCGTCATGATATGCTCTCCTGAAAATATGGTGAATATTTGCTTCTAGAGGGTAGAACGCAACGACAAGGAAAAAAGTTCCCGGCTCTTTAGATGAGATGTGGAGAGTTTGCCCAGACCTATCAAGGCTGTGCAAGACCCAATTCATAGACCACGCTTGGGGGAAAACAGCTGCTAGATGCCGTAGGCCAACCGGTTGACCAGTCGTTTGGGCATGCCACACTTTTCCATCCGTTCCTGCACCTCACGGATGGCATAGGGTGCGCGCTGATACGACCAGGTCAACGCTTCGGTGTCCAGAAGAGCATAGGCAGCGCGGGGATCAGAGTCGCGAGGCTGGCCTACGCTACCGGGGTTGATGATGAGCCGTTCTGGCCCGAGGAAGAGCAGTCCATCGTGCCCCTGACTGTACCTTGGCGGCCGTACGTTCACCTTGCGAAAGCCATTTAGTCGCTCTTCAAAAACCACAGGAACGTGGGTGTGGCCAACCAGGCAAAACTCGGTTTCAAACCAGTTGAAATTTTCTGAGGCGGTGAAGGGGTCCAGAATATATTCCCAGACCGGATAGCGCGGGCTGGCATGGGCCAGCGTAAAATCGCCTTCAACTTGCTTGGAGGGTAAGCTTTGCAAATAGCTGCGCGTTTCAGAGTTGAGCGCCTCTTGCGTCCAGGTAATGGCGTATTTTGCTTCTCGATTGAAAGATTTAACGTCGAGATTGCCCAACACAGCCTGATCGTGGTTGCCAGAAAGGGCTATATGGTTATGCTTTTGTAGCTCGCGGGCACATTCATTCGGATCTGGACCGTAGCCAACCAAATCGCCCAGGAACCAGATAATATCCCACTGGTTGCGGGCGTGTTCCAACACGGCCTGAAAGGCGGTGAGGTTGGCATGAATGTCGGAAATGATGAGGATTCGCATGAATAATCTACACTGAAATATTTTGCCTCATGTAAGGTGTTGTTTATGATACCATGATCAACGGTAGAGGGTATAATAAATCGGTCGTGAATTTAGACGCAGGTGACTAAATGGCTATATTGGATCGCTGGACAATTGATTTTGTAAGCAGCAGTGTGGAGCAAACAACGCGCCTGGGCGTACGCCTTGGTGAGCTTTTACAGGTGCATGATTTATTGTGCCTGTCTGGGGATCTGGGCGCAGGCAAAACGGTGCTGGCTCGCGGCATTGGTCGGGGTTGGGGCACGGGGCTGCGCGTAACCAGCCCTACGTTCACATTGGTCAATGAATATCCCCGGCTGGTAGACGGCCGTATCCTATACCACATTGATTGCTACCGGCTAGAGACAACAGCCGATCAGCTAACGGTCGGTCTGGAAGATGTGCTGTACGGCGCTGGGGCGGTGATGGTGGAGTGGCCGGAACGCATTGAGCCGATGCTGCCAGAGGATCGCCTGTGGATTGGGCTGAGCTACGTAAGCGAAACGCGGCGAAAGCTGCACATCAACGCCACGGGTGATCGCTCGGCTGAACTGCTGGAAGATTTTAAAAAGAGTGCCTTTGGGGTTTAAACAATGATTTTAGCAATAGATACGGCTACACGCTGGCTGGGCATGGCGCTGCACGACGGAACGGCCGTTGTGGCCGAAGCAGGCTGGCGCATTTTGGATAACCATACGACTGAGCTCACGCCTAATTTGCAGCAGATGATGCAGCGGGCCAACGTTTCTGCCCCAGATTTAGAGGGGATTGCCGTGGCTGTGGGGCCGGGTTCCTACACCGGGCTGCGGGTGGGCCTGGCCCTGGCAAAAGGGCTGGCCCTGGCAAACCAGACGCCGCTGCTGGGCATTGGCACGCTGGATATTGTGGCGGCCTCTTTTGGCCCCTTCCCCGGGCAGCTTTGGATAGTGGCAGAGGCCGGGCGTACCCGCATTTGCACCGCTCCCTATGAGTGGCAAAATGGGGCTGGCTGGCAAACCAGCGAGGTGCCCGTCATAGAAAGCTGGGACGAGCTGTTGCCCAAACTAGAGGGACGCGTCACTTTTGCCGGAGAAATCTCGGTGCAGGCGGCCAGGAAGATAAAGGCGGCCAGCAAGACGTTCCAAATTGCCCATCCAGCAGCGGCCGTGCGGCGCGCAGGATACCTGGCAGAGCTGGGTTGGCGCCGCCTGCGCGCGGGCGATGTGGACAACGCCCAAACGCTGGCTCCCATCTATTTGCGCGATCCTGCCGGGAATTAATGTCACCAGACCTCACGTTGGTGCCCCACACGCCATTTTGGCTGCGTACTATGCTTTGGGCCGACTTACCTGAAGTACGGAAGATCGATCGGCTTTCTTTCCCTACGCCAGCGCGGGCTGGCTTGTTTGAGCATGAGCTGGAGCAAAATGACATTGCCTATTATCACGTGCTGGGTGTGGGAGAGGACGGCCGTTCCCACACAATTATCGGCTTTTTTGGCTACTGGCTTATTGCTGATGAGATTCACATCAGCACCATTGCCACGCATCCAGAGTGGCGCGGGCGCGGGCTGGGGGAATTGCTGCTGCTCCATCTGCTGCTTCAGGCTTATAGTCATCCGGCGAACATGGTGACGCTGGAGGTTCGGCAAAGCAACGTTGTGGCCCAGGCGCTTTACCGCAAGTATCAATTTGCAGAGGTGGGTACGCGCCCGCGCTACTATCGGGACACAAAAGAAGACGCCGTGCTCATGACCATGCCCAGCCTGAACGCACCATACCGTCAATTTTTAGAGACGCAGAAAATGGCACTCTACCGGCGGCTGCAAAGTGAGGCATAAGCAACCACAACCTGTATAACTATTACCAGGTTATCCACCTTAGGAATTACGTATGAAACTATTTATTACGGGCGGTGCAGGCTTTATTGGCTGCAACAGCGCCGATTACTTTTTGAAGCAAGGCCACGAGGTAGTGGTGTTCGACAACCTTTCGCGCAAGGGCGGCCCGGCGAATATGGCCTGGCTGCAAGAGCAGCATGGCGAGCGGCTGCACTTTGTTGCCGGGGACATACGCGATTATGCTGGTCTGACGCAGGCGATTGGTGGCGTGGACGCGGTGCTGCACCTGGCCAGCCAGGTGGCGGTGACCACCTCGGTGCAAAACCCACGTGAGGATTTTGAGATTAACGCGCTGGGGACATTTAACGTACTGGAGGCGGTGCGGCATGAATGTCCTGAAGCGGCCGTGCTATATGCCTCGACCAACAAGGTGTATGGTGGCATGGAAGGAGCCAGGGTGGTGTTGGCCAACGGCCGTTACGCCTATGCAGACTATACCTACGGCATTCCTGAAAGCTATCCGCTTGATTTTCATTCACCGTACGGCTGCTCAAAGGGAGCTGGGGATCAGTATATGCTGGATTACGGCCGTATCTACGGCCTAAAAACGGTTGTATTTCGCCAATCTTGCATCTATGGGCAGCGGCAGTTCGGCGTTGAAGACCAGGGCTGGGTGGCCCATTTTGTCATCGCAACTTTGCTAAACCGGCCCATTACCATTTATGGAGACGGTAAACAGGTGCGTGATTTGCTGCATGTGCAGGACCTGATTCGGGCGTACGACCTGAGCCTGCAAAACATTGACGCCTTGCGCGGAGAAGTGTTCAATGTGGGCGGCGGCCCGCAGAATACACTGTCTATCTGGACGGAGTTTGGGCCGCTGCTGGCAGAGCTGGCCGGGCGGGAGGTGCCAGCGGCCAGGGCAGGCTGGCGGCCGGGAGACCAGCGCGTTTTTATCGCCGATATTCGCAAGATTGCCGAAAAACTGGGCTGGCAACCGGCAATTTCTCCCCAACAGGGCATTCGGGATTTGTTTGAGTGGGTCTCATCCAACCCGACCTTATTTCGGTAAACTACCCCCTATTTCCCATAGGAGCTGGGCTGTTCTTGACCTTACTATATTAAGGATGGCAAATAAACTGCAAGGCATTGAGCTCCTGGATTACGTACTGCGGGTGAGCCGCCAGATGGCGGAAGCGCACTCGCTGGCCCCTCTTTTGAGCTACACCGTTGATGAAGTGTTGACCCTCGTTGGCGCAGAGCGAGGGTATATTGTGCTAAAAAAGAACGACGGCTCCATTGATGTACGGGTCAAGCGGGATAACCAGGGTAACGATCTGACGGGCAAGACAGATGAGATCAGCCGCTCCGTTTTGGAAGAGGTTGTGCAGACGGGGCAGGCAGTTGTTCTGAGCGATGCCATGCAGGATCCGCAGTTTGGTCAGGCGATCAGCGTGATGACTCTGCGCCTGCGTTCGATTATGTGCGTGCCGTTGGTGACGCGCAATCAAACGTTTGGTGCTATCTATGTAGAAAACCGCTCAATTCGCGGCCGTTTTCGGGAATCGGATTTAGCCCCCCTACAGCTGTTTGCCAATCAGGCAGCCATTGCCATTGAAAACACGGAGCTGATTGAAAATCTGAAGATTGCCAATGAGCACCTGACGGAACTGGATGAGCTGAAGAACAACTTTATTCTTCTGGTCTCTCATGAGCTGAAGACGCCATTAACGGCTGTTTCTACCAACGCCCAGCTGATGAGCATGGTTATTGAACAGGCTGGCCTGGCTGGCGATCCTATGGTGAACCGTACGGCCGTAAATCTGGACAAAGCTACCAACCGAATGGAGCACGTGATTGATGAAATCGTGCAGTTCTTCCGTATTGCCTCCGGGCAGCTGCGGCTGGTAATGCAGCCCGTTCGGCTGCAAGATTTGATCTTGCCGATTGTTAGCAGCCTGGCCGATGTATGCAGTGAGCGCACGCTAAATATCGATGTGTACGGTCTGGACGACTTGCCAACCATTGAAGCAGATCCGAAGCATCTGAAAATCGTTTTGCAAAACGTCATTGGCAACGCCGTAAAGTTTACGCCAGATGGCGGCCAGATCTCAATTGAGGTGCGGTGCTCAGACAGCCACCACATTCTTATTGTGGTAAAAGACACCGGCATTGGCATCCCTCCAACCGAACAGACTCGGGTATTTGATATGTTTCACGTGCTGGGCTCTTTGAATACGCACTCTACCAGCAAAAGCGCCTTCCGGGGGGGTGGGTTTGGCCTGGGACTGCCTATTGCCAGGGGGATTGTAGAGGCGCATCGCGGCACCATTCGGCTGGAGAGCAGCGGCTATGATGAGCAGCTGCTGCCAGGAACCGTTTGTCTGGTCACGTTACCCATTGTTGGAGCCGCTACCGTCGAGGTTGAGTAGGCAAATTTGCCCCTCTATGTCTTGCAGAAGCCGCAAGTAATAATATAATTATCCTCAGCTTTAAAACATCCCGAATGCCTATAGAGAAAAAGAAAATATGGACCGAGGGTTGCTGCGCCAGCTGCTTCGCACCCACTTTAACGAGGCTGAGCTCCAAGATATCTGCTTTGACCTGCGGGTAGATTATGAGGAGCTGCCTGGCCATAACAAGCTGGAGAAGATTCGCGAGCTGATCGGCTTTTGTGAACGCGAAGGAAGGCTGCCCGATTTGCTGGCCCTTTGCCAACAGGTGCGCCCGCGCCTGTCCTGGCAAGACGTTACTAGAACATCTGCCAATATAACTGAGCATGAAAATCTAGAGCAGGCCATCGCGGCCCTGGAGGCCCAACGGGTTACGCTGGGAGACGCGGTTGTGGATGTAGCGCTGGGTCCCTTACGCCAGCAGTTAGAGGCGCTTACATCACCGAAATTACCCCCGCAGCATAAACAAGTCACTGTGCTCTATGCGCGCCAATCGGGCTTCACGATGATGTATCGCATTGCCGATCTGGAAATTCTGAAAGACATAATGTATCAGGCCTGGGAGCGGTTGGATACGGCCGTTGTTCAACACGGTGGCCGGATCAATAGTCGCTCTGGCGAGCAGATGATTGCTCTCTTTGGTGCCGATACCGCTTCGCCTGATGATCCGGTCAGGGCCGTTAAAGCCGCGCTGGCCATGCAGAGCAGCCTGGGGGAGATGAAAGGAGAGCATAATCTCCCGCTTTCCATTCGCATTGGCATAAGCACCGGTTCGGTGCTGCTGGAACAGGCGGGAAATGGACGGGAATTTACCCTTTTTGGCGACACGTTAAAGGTGGCCGACGCTTTAGAGAGTCAGGCTCCCATAGACGGTGTCTTGATATCCGATGTGACCTACGATCAGGTACGCGGCATCTTCAAAGTTGACCCCTTTGACCCCGTGCCAATGTCAGGGCGAGAAGACCCCATTAAATGCTATTTGGTCCGAGGCGTGAAGGAAGTAGCCTTTAATTCTGAGCGTCACGGCATTGCGGGCGTTACCACACGGATGGTAGGCCGCGATTTTGAGATGAGCGAGCTTAGCGAAGCTTACCTTGCTGCCGCAGAAGACGGTGAAAGGCAGATGGTTACTGTGACCGGTGAAACTGGTCTGGGAAAGACGCGCTTGCTGGACGAGTTTCTGGATTGGCTAGAGCTCCGTCCGGAGCGGATCAGGCTGTATAAAAGTGATGCTTTGCCCGAAAATCAGGGCACGCCCTACAGCCTGGTGCGAAGCCTGTTGGCCCAGCGCCTGCCTGGGCTAGAAAGCGCGGGCATTGATGAAATGCACGAGGCGTTGGAAACACACCTGGCAGAAACGCTTTTCAGTGATCCTGCTGCTGAAATGAAGGCCCATTTTATTGGGCATTTGCTGGGCTTTGACTTTTCTCACAGCCCTCACGTGCAGGCCGTGGCCGATGATGCCCAACAACTGCTGGGGCGGGCAACGCTCTATCTGATTGAATACTTCACGGCCGTTTCCAGCCTGAGACGAGTGGTTATCTTTCTGGACAATTTGCACTGGGCCGATGACAGTTCGCTGGATCTTCTCAATCGGTTGACGCTGGCGCTAAACGGCCGTCGAGTACTCCTGGTGTCGGGGGCCCAACCTTCATTCTGGGAACGCCGTCCCCACTGGGGTGAAGGCTACGAATGGCACACGCGCCTTGATCTGCGTCCTTTGTCGCGCCGCCAGAGCCGGCAGCTGCTGGGCGAGATTTTGCAGAAAATGGAGAATGCGCCTGAATCGCTGCAGCAGAAAATTCTGGACAGTGCTGTGGGTAATCCTCTCTACCTGGTAGAGATTGTCAAGATGCTGCTGCGGGATGGGACTATTGCTGAGGAAGGGGATAAATGGGTGCTGCATGCCGATTGGCTAGAGCGCCTGCGCGTACCCTCTACATTAGTGGGAATTCTACAGGCCAGCCTGGATGCTTTGTCGCCGCCGGAGCGCAATGTTTTACGACGCGCTGCCGTCATAGGCTCGACGTTTTGGAACCGCACAGTTGCCTATTTGGCCAGTGAAGTGTCCGAGGAGCAGCTAGAGGTAACCAACAGAGTCCTGGCTCAGTTACATAGCCGCGAAGTGATCTCGCGTCGGGAAATCTCTCGCTTTGCGGCAACAGATGAATATGCCTTTCGCAACGGGATGCTGCGTCAGGTATCGCAAGAGTCCGTTCCACAGCGGGTGCGGCAGGTCTTTGATGGCCTGGCGGCTAAATGGCTGTTGGAGCATAGTGGTGAGCGCGCGGATGAGAACGCCGGAGAAATCGCTGATCATTTGCAGCGCTCGGGCCAAAAAGAGGAAGCAGTGGTGTGGCTGCAGAAAGCAGGTGACCAGGCGGCTGCCCGCTTTGCCCACGCGGAAGCCATAGCTTATTACGGTCGGGCGCTGGCGCTTACGCCAAAGGAGCTGGCTACAGAGCGGTTGAACCTGCTTTTAAAGCGTGAGGTGGGCTGTCGCTTTCGGGGTGAACGAGCCTTGCAGGCAGAAGATATCGCTGAGATGGAAAAACTGGCTGCCGGTATTGGTGATGAGCTGTTGCTCGCACAAGTGATGCTGCGACGTGCGCGCTATAAGCAGGAAATAGGCGATTACTCTGATGCCTTAAATGCAAGCGAAGAAAGCCTGGCAGTGGCAACCCGGGCCGGCAATGCAGAATTGGTAGCCCAAGCCTATATGGAATCAGGTCGGACACTATGGCGTCAGGGAAAGCTGGGCCGTGCCAGAGAGTGCGTTGAACAGGCATTGACCCAGGCCAGAACGGCCGTTCAGCCACAGTTAGAAGCGCGCGCCCTGATAATGCTGGGGGGAATTATTACGCAATCTAATGGCGGCTATTCTTTGGCTAAAACGTTCATGGAGGAGGGTTTGACCGTGGCCCGCAAGGCGGGCGACCGACGACTCGAGTCTAAAGCAATCAACGCCCTGGGAGAAATCGCCAAAATTCACGGTAACTATTCGGGAGCCCGCGTTTATTATGAACAAAGTCTGGCTCTTGCCAGGCAGGTAGGGGATAGGTGGGGCGAAGAGCTTGCATTAGGCAACCTGGGCGATGTTGCCCAGCGGGATGGTGATTTTGCTGCCGCTCAAGAGTATTGTCAGAAGGCCTTTATAATTCAGCAAGAGATTGAAGACGAAGACGGCAAGGGTTACAGCCTGACCTGCCTGGGTGACGTGCTGTTGGGGCTGGACCAGCTCGATGCTGCAGCCACGGCTTTTACAGATGCGTCACGCCTGCGTCTTCAGCTGGGCCAGCATAATCTCTTGATGGAATCGCGGGCCGGGTTAGTTTGCGTGTTAATGGCCAGGGGCGAACTTGCCCAGGCCGTTGAGCAGGCAAACGAGATTATTGACTGGGTAAAAGAACACGGTACTGACGGGATGGAGTATCCAACCCAGGTGCTGTGGCGTTGTTATGAGGCCCTTTGTGAAAGCAAGAGTGAGAACAGTACGCAAACGGCCGTTGCTGCCTCCCTCCTGGCCCAACTGCACGCTACCATCACGGCACAAGCCGAAAGCATCGACGATCCTTCTCAACGACAGTACTTCCTGGAGCACATCGCTATCAACCGTGAGATTATGGCCGCCTGGGAAGGGCATTCCCGCTCTTGAAATCTCGCCACTAAATCCCTTACACGTTTTGCCTGGTGCGGAGCCTTGCAAAAAGTTTAAAGCCCAAATTGATAGTACATTAGCACTAAAAGCCCCCCTTTTTGTTTTTTTGTAACAATTTTTGTAAGCGCAAATCTCTACCGTAAAATGCAGGTGGCAGATCTTTACGATCTGCATTTTGCCTATACTATGTAATCGGCAGAAAGTTTTGCAGAAAAACGATGGCATGACGATCTGCCAATTGCCTAAATCGGGGTAGCATCGAACCAACTTAGGAGAGCCACTATGAGCCGGGGAGCTTTGCCTTTCCCACGCACCCGAACTGTTTTTATTATTGTTTTGTTGCTGCTTACGGCCGTTATTCTCACAACCACTGGCGAAACGGCCGTTGCCCAAGACGCCAGAGTGAGAGCGGTAGAATCTAAGCTAGATCCGGCCCTGCATGCAGCAATAGAGACGCACACCACTGAACTCATTCCCATTATTGTTCAAAAAGAAATCAATAACAGGTCTGCTGAACAACTGCTGCATTCACTTGGGGGAAGCGTTAGCCAAGACTTACCCATCATCAACGCCTTTGCCACAGAGCTGCCCGCAGCTTCAATTTTATCACTGGCAGAATCAACGGCCGTTGCCTATGTCAGCCTGGATGCTGAAGTAGAAAGCAGCAGCGCCGCTAATCGCCTGGCAAATTCTGGATTTGAATCTGGGTTAATAGGCTGGCACCTAGAGGGCCATGCAGCTATCTCTGGGCAGGCCCACAGCGAGGCCAATGCGCTGGAGATAGATGAGATGGCCTACCAGAGCATCCCCGTGGCGCCAGGAACAACGCTTACATTTTCAGTTTGGGCAAAACGGGTAGGCGATCCGGGCTGGGCTGATATGGGCCTGGATTTTTATGATGTGTATGGACACCGAATTGCCCACACCCGCGCCCAGATAACGGGCAGCAGCTATCGACAGTATAGGGTGGAATACCAGGTGCCCACGCACGCATACTATGCTGTGGCTCTGGTGTGGACGGCAGGAAGTAATGGCACGCTGCTCATTGATGAAGCCTCTATGACCGTTAGCGGCAGAGACAGTGTGAATGTCAGCGATGCAAATTTGCTGCTCAATGGTGGTTTTGAGAGCAGATTGAACAACTGGTATACGGACGGCATTGTACGCCCAACGACTCAAAAAGCACGCACGGGCACATTTGCCACCGAGCTGAGCTGGGGATATAGCAACATCGATCAGTGGCTTCCCGCGGCGCCAAATCAAGAATATACCCTCACAGGCTGGTACAAGATGACTTCCAGTGCAGTAGAGTGGGGGTCTGTTTGGGTTGACTTTTATGATGCGAATTGGAACCGGCTAACGGCCGTTGGCACCGACCTGCAATATGCTTCGCAATATACTGAGTTTCACGTGCGGGCGATAGCGCCACCGCACACGGCCTACGTAAGCGTGTGGCTGGGCAAAGATGGGCTGGGCAAACTATATTTGGATGACGTTCAGCTTCGCCTGGAATCCTCTCACTCCGCGTCGGACCTGGTCAATATGCTGGACAACGGTGATTTTAACAATGGAGAGAAATATTGGGGTACCTGGGCTTCAGGTAATGAGACCAATATTGTAAATGATTCGCCTGTAGATGGCACCAGTCTGAAGATTAACAATTCTTGGGGCGGGAACGGTGCATGGCAAAAGCTCTTTGCCTCCCCAGGAGAAGTCTATACCTTTTCCGGGTGGTTTAAATCGGTAGAGCCCTATACTTCCTGGTGGGGAAAATGGGTGGCTGTCTCTCTCATCTTTACCGATGAGCATAACCATTATCTGGCAGAGACAAATCACGAAATTTACGTCTCGGGTGCCTGGAATCCCTTTAGCATCTCTAACATTGCTCCAGAAGGCACCGCCTACGTGCGTGTTGAAGCTGCGATAGACAGCTGCACCTCTTGCAGCTTGCTGATAGACGAACTTTCCTTAACCGCTACAACGCCAGAAGCGCAGCTCAACGATTACTTACAGGTGACCGGTGTGGAGCAGCTGCACGACATGGGTTTGGATGGTACTGGCGTCACGGTTGCCCTGCTGGATTCAGGCGTTAACCCCGACGCGCTGCGCAAGCTTACAAGAAGTTACTTTAACATTAACTTAAATTTGCTGAATGGTGACGGCAATGGCCACGGCACGTTTATGGCTGGCCTGATTGCTGGTGGAGCTACTGATTCGCTTGGCAATCCTGTGGCGGTAGCGCCTGGTGCTGACCTCATTAGCGTGCAGGTTCTGGACGAACATGGCAGGGGCAGCACTTCCGATTTAATTGCCGGTTTGCAGTGGATTTTAGACAATAAAAACACCTACAATATTCGCGTAGTGAACATCTCGCTATCTGGACGGGTGACGGGCCCATACTGGGAGAATCCAATTAACCAGGCGGTTGAGCGATTATGGGCCGAAGGAATTGTTGTTGTAACGGCCGCTGGCAACACTGGCCCGAGTGCGGGCTCCATCACCACACCGGGCAACGATCCCTTTGTGATCACCGTTGGCGCTTTTACCGATAACTACTCACCCCTGTATTTTAATGATGATTACGTGCCGCCGTTTAGCGCCTCTGGTCCGTCGGAAGCCGGGTTTGTAAAGCCAGATGTGCTGGCTCCTGGCGCGCATCTGTTGATGTATGTGGGTGAGAACAGCAGCTATGCTGAGGCGTATCCGCAGCTAAGGCAGGCCGGGGGATGGTATCAGGGCTCTGGCACATCGGCAGCAACGGCCGTTACCTCCGGCATTGTGGCCCTGATGCTGCAAGAAAACCCACACCTTACGCCTAATGAGGTGAAGCATCGGCTGATGGTGACTGCACGGCCGTCTGTGAACGGCGACGGTGAGCTGGCTGCCAGCATCTTCCAGCAGGGCGCTGGGCGCGTCTGGGCTCCAGAAGCGGTGCTGGGTCACTATCCAGGGGCAGCCAATGGGCAGATGATCCCCGGAAACGCCTACGTAGGGCCGGTGATTTATGACGAAGCCCGTGGCGGTTACTTACTCGTAGACGCGAACCGCAATCCGCTGCCGCAAGGAGCGGACTTCTTCTGGGACGGCGGTAACTTTTGGGCCGGGGGTAATTTCTGGGCTGGTGGTAACTTCTGGGCCGGGGGCAACTTCTGGGCTGGCGGTAATTTCTGGGCCGGAGGCAACTTCTGGGCTGGTGGTAACTTCTGGGCTGGCAGCTACTTTGGCAACGAAGATTATTACTGGAATTTGTTGGCGAATGCGAATGATGATGCTGCAGAAGAATTTGAAATTGGTTTTTTGACCCAGCAGCCTTAAAAGCAGGCTAAAAGTACCAAACGGCCCAGCCTTTGATAAAAAAGCTGGGCCGTTTTTGATCTAATGGGTCTATGTGCAGTGCGGAGCTAGCTTGATTGGTGCAGGGCTGCAATTTCTCGGTTGACAGGCACGTTTTCCAGGAAGGCCATACGACGGGATTCGTCCGTGATTTGGTTAGCCCAGGCAGTTAAACGGCCGTACGCAGTTTGCAACACCGTGGCGGCAAATGGATCTTCTAGCCAGGAAAGCACTTTATAAGTTAGAAGTAAAACATAAAATGGATGGGACGTGCCGTCCAGCGTTTGGCCCTGCTTAAGGCACTCAACAACGGGCCTGATGTGGGATTTTACGGCCGTTTTCTCCTCACGCTGCAGCGCCAGCCAGGCCAGACCGGCCTGAGACTCTAGAATCTGCTCAGTTTGGGCCAAACAGTCCAAAGACAGCTGGTATACTGCTTCTGCCTGCTCAAATTTTTGCTGATTGGTAAGCAGGTAGCCTCGATCTTTTAATACGAGCCCACGCAAAAATTGGCTGCCAATTTTGTCGGCAAGCCTTAAGGCACTTTGACTGAAATTTTCCGCTTGTTCGTCGTCTTTCAAAAAGTGAGCCGCCAAACTAAGGTTGTTCAGGTTAAAACATTCGCCAAAAGCAACATCTATCTCGCGGCATAGCTCTAGCGCTTCTTCACTATAAATTTGCGCAGTTTCATAAGCGCCTAAATCCATGTATAAAGAGCTGAGGTTGGTCAATATGCGGGCGCGTCCTTCCTGATCACCAATGGCTTCATCAATTTGCTGTGCCTTCTCTAGCGACACAAGTGATTGTTCAATGTTCCCCTGGGAAAAGGCAACAATGCTAATGTTGTTATAAACGGCACTCTCACCCTGCTTATTCTTCAACGCTTCATAAAGAGGCAACGACTGTTCATAATAGTTGGTAGCCAGCTCTAGCTGCCCGGCATCGTAAGCCATCACGCCTAAAAAGCGCAAGCTATCAGCCTCTAGCTCGGTGAAGCCATGCGCGCGCGCTGCAGACAGGCTTTTCTGTAAATGATCCCGCGCTTCTTCGTGGTTGCCTTGTCGCAGCAGCGCTCGACCGCTGACCAGATAGCTGGCAGCTTCGCTTTGGCTATCGCCGCTGCCTTGGGCAGCCGTGAGGGCCTGTTTGGCAGCAGTAATGGCCTTTGGATAGTCGCCAGTTGCCTCTGCATAGTTTGCCAGGCGCAGGGCCACCTCTGCGCGGCGCTCAATGTTTTGTTGTGTGGCTAGCAGGTCAGCCAGCCTGTCTAAAGTGCTTAGGGCCGCTTGCTGCTCCTCACGGCGACCTAAAAAGTGGAATATCTGTTCACGTGCCAGGTGTAGCGTGAACTGTTCAGACAGCTCATCTGCGTCCGTTAACGCCAGGGCGCGCTCAAAGAAAGTGAGGGCCGCCTCATTCAGAAATTGTTGATGAGCATACGTTCCGGCGATACGCGCGTAATGACGCTCTTTGCTGACGTTGCCTGCTTCGTGCCAGTGATGCACCAGGGCTGCCGCTTGCTCTGGCTGATCAGGATGCGCCTGCTCTATAAGCTGGGCTACAGTACGGTGCCATTGCTTCCGCTCTGGCCGGGTGATAGATTCCAGAATGCCAGCACGCAGTTTGTCATGGGCAAAGCGCCAGTGCCCGCTAAACAGTTCCAAAACGGCCGCTTCTGCACAGGTTGCCAGCCACGTTTCTGGGGGCATGCTGGTTTTGGTTTCGTGGGCCAGCAGAGAAAGTAGCTCCAGGTCAATTTGCCTCCCGGCAACGGCCGTTCCAACCAGAAGCGTCACAGCATCGTCCGGCACGCGTGCCAGACGACGCTGCACAATCGTTTGAATTCCTTGAGGGAAAAGCTGGTCTGGCAACGGTACCTGCCCAATAGCGTTTAGGCGGCCCGCTTCTTCGGCCAGGGCGCGCACAACCTCTACCAGGAAAAACGCATTGCCTTCGGTCTCTCGCTGTAACAGGGCCAGCACCTCTGGATTATTCCCGACGCGTCCCAGCATACTTGTGCTTAGCTCCGACATTTCTCGCGATGAGAGCCGCCTTAGGGGCATTTCATTCATCAGCGGTAAAAGCTTTGGCAAATGAGGATGCTCATCCGAGCGGTAGCTTCCAATGATCAGCAGAGGCAGTCGAGGAGCCAACCGGGTTAGCTGCTGCAAGATTTCCAGACCCGTATCAGCCCAGTGCAGATCTTCTAAAATCAGCAAGATCCACTGTGTCTGGCTGCTAAACAGGTTGGTAAGCGTGCTGATCAGGCGTTGGCGCGCGGCGGCAGCGTCTAGCTCTGGAGGGGGCGGAACCTGGCGTTGCAGAAGCCGGTCAATATCCGGTACAAGCGCCTGCAAAACACCTATCGACAGGTCATCGAGCGGTGCCGTGAGCACCAGCCGCCGCAGCGCATCGCGCCACAGCCGCAGCGGAGAACCGCCTACGTCCTCTACACCCTGGCCTCGCAGCACCAGGGCTCCTTGCACCAGGGCCTGCGTTCCGATTTCGTCCAGCAGCCGGGATTTGCCAATGCCGCTTTCGCCACTCACCAGCCAGCTAGAGCCGTGCCCTTTTTGAGCATCTTGCAGGGCGGTGAGAAGCGCTTTCTTTTCGTTTTCACGCCCCACAAAGGTGGCGGCCTGAAGGTAGCTTTCACGGATGGCAATGCTTTCAGCAGGGACGGGCTGCTGTACAGCCTGGCTAAAGGCAGCAATGCATGCTTCGGCCGAACTAAAACGGCCGTCCTGCTGTTTGTGGAGCAATTTACCAATAACGTTCGTTACATCTAGCGATGCCTTCACCAGGCGCAAATCAGGCGCATCGTCCAATACCTGGTCAATAAAGCGGTGGCTGTTTACATCAAACGGATGCCGACCGGCAAACATTTCAAAGGCCATGATGCCAACGGCATACAGATCTGCCATTTCAGTATGCGGCTGCTCTTCCCACACTTCTGGAGCGATGTAAGGAATGCTGCCCGCGGCATGCATCGTGGTTTGCTGGGTCGTTGCCAGCCCAAAGTCCAAAATACGGACCGTATTCTCCGTAACCAAGACGTTCGCGGGCTTTAAATCTCGGTGCAAAATACCGCGCCGGTGCAAATAAGCCAGGGCCTGCAACAGCTGTTGCAGCAGAGTGACTTTCTCTATTTCAGAAAGTCCTGTACTGGCTTCTAATATCTGCTTTGCCTCTGGTAAATAGTCCATGGTGAAGTACGGCCGTCTTTCTTTGTCAAAGCCATAATCCAGCACGGAAATGATGTTGGGGTGGCGCAGTGAGGCCAGCGTTTCAAATTCATGAGCCAGCGCCAGGCGCAGTGCTTCTTCAATCTCTCCCTCAGTATCTGCATCTACCTGGTAATGCCAGGTGGGCACGATTACCTGTTTGAAGGCTAGCGTTTGTTCTCCCAGCCGATCCGTGGCACGGTAGACAGTGCCCATTCCCCCTTCACCAATTTTTTCGTGGATAATGTAACGGCCGTTTACCGTCACAGATCCGTTGGGTGCGTTGACTGGAGGAATAGACAATTGTTGAATACTCATTGGTTCAATGCTTTAGTGCGTACTTACTGCTACCAGGAAATTGAGAACAAGAGTATAGCATAAAGAATCTATCGATCAGGCCCTGCATAGGTACTATCTTTGCTTGTCAGGGGGTGGGGGGAATGTTAAACTAACACCATGTCCCAAGCCCTGTATCGTAAATGGCGGCCCGCCCGTTTTGATGATGTTATTGGTCAGGAACACGTCACCCGTACCCTGAAAAATAGCGTGGCGGCTGACCGCATTGGCCACGCTTACCTGTTTTGTGGGCCGCGCGGCACGGGCAAAACGACCAGTGCGCGTTTGCTGGCGAAAGCGGTGAACTGTCTGCATGAGGATCCGGCGCAACGGCCGTGTAATGAGTGCACCATTTGTAAGTCGATCCGAGACGGCCGTTTCCTGGACCTGATCGAAATTGACGCCGCCTCTAACACCGGCGTGGACGACATCCGCGACCTGCGCGACAAGATTAACTTTTCCCCCAGCGAAGGCCGCTTCAAGGTATACATTATTGATGAAGTTCACATGCTCTCTACCGCTGCCTTCAACGCCCTACTTAAAACATTAGAAGAGCCGCCGCCACACGTAAAGTTCGTGCTGGCTACGACTGAAGAACACAAAGTGCCCATCACTATTAAATCTCGCTGTCAGCAGTTCAACTTTCGTCTGCTCAATCAGGAAGAAATAAGCGAACGCCTGCGCTGGCTGGCCAACAAAGAAAGTTTCACCATCGAGCCAGAAGCGCTGCAAATGATTGCCCGCCAGGGAGCGGGCAGCCTGCGCGATGCCGAAAGCCTACTAGATCAGCTGGTGGTGGGGCCAGATGATGTCATCACGGCTGAGCGCACGCAAATGGTGCTGGGGACAGCTTCCAATGAGGCTGTGGCCCAGCTCACCAACGCCTGGCTAAACCGGGATGGAGCTGGCGGGCTGGCGCTGATTCACCAGGCGCTGGCTTCGGGCACGGACGCCCGCCAATTTTGCCGCCAGATGGTGGCTTATCTGCGTGAGCTGCTGCTGCTCCAGGCGGCAGGTGATACGCTGCCCCTGGAAGCCACGCCAGAGCAGCGTGAAGAGATGCAGGCTCAGGCGCAGCGTGCTCCACGGCAGGGGCTAATCGAGTCGATCAAGCGTTTTAATGAGGCGGCGCTGGTGGCGGCGGGCAGCTGGCAGCCGCAGCTTCCGCTAGAAATGGCGTTTATCGAGCTTTTACCGGATACGGCCGTGCCTGTACCCGTGGCGGCCCCGGCCAAGGCAAAAGTGGTGTCAACGGTGCCCGCACAGGTAGTGGTTCAGGAGCAGTCTAAAGGTGAGGATGAAGTTGAAGAAACGGCCGTTGCCCCAACTCCCAAGCCAGAAAAGAAAGGCAAGTCCAAACCGAAAATAAATGAAGCGCCTTCAGCCAGCCCGGTGCCAGACCAAAAAGCAGCGAAAGAGACGGCCCGACCTCTAAACGTGCGAGAGGTGCAGGCAGTTTGGGCGCAGCTCGTAAACCAGTCTGGCGAAAAAATTAAAAATTTACCGGCGTTGCTCAACATGGGGAAGCCGCTGGCCGCCGAAGGACACACGCTTGTAATCGGTTTTGACTATCCCTTGTTTAAAGATAAATTCGATAATTTGTCCGGAGCCGCTCCCCTGGTGAGTGACATTTTGACCGAGCTGCTGGGGCGTAAAACGATGGCCCGGGCCGTTGTGACAAGTGAATATACCGTGCCCGTCCAGCCCGCCGATTTTCGCGCTCTGGCAGAGGAGCTGGGCGGTACCGTTACAGAAGATTCTTGAATCTAATTCAGTTAAAAAGTGATAAGTGAAAAGTGAGCGACACTTTTTATTTCAGAAAGAAGGAGTAAACCATGTCTAAACGATCATTTCGCGGCCGACCGAAGCCGAAGAAAAACAAGATGCCCGGTGCAGGCGGGTTAATGGCCCAAATGCAGCAGATGCAGGAGCAGATGGCAAACGCTCAGGCTGCGCTGGAAGATGAGACCGTGACCGTTACGGCCGGTGGCGGCGCAATCAGCATTGTCATTACCGGGCACCAGCGTGTGCAGTCCATCACGGTGGACCCCGAGCTGCTGACACCGGATGACGCCGAGATGCTGCAAGATATGTTGGTGGCGGGTGTAAATGCAGCCATCGAACAGTCGCAGGCGCTGGCCGCAGAGCGCATGGAAGGCATTACCGGCGGTTTGGGCGGCGGCCTGAACGATCTGCTTGGCGGCATGGGGTTGGGCTAAATGGCCTCGGCCTTACCGCAGCCGGTACAGCGGCTCATCAACGAATTTTCTCGCCTGCCGGGCATTGGCCCCAAGTCTGCAGCCCGGCTGACGTTTTATCTGCTGCGCATGGCCGATGAGCAGGCGCTGGATCTGTCCGTTGCGCTTCAGGAGATGAAAGAGCGCACCATTTTCTGCAGCAACTGTTTCCACATTACCGAGGAAGATCCGTGCCTGTTGTGTACGGACTCGGCGCGGGACGATCGGCTGCTGTGCGTGGTGGAAGAGCCGCTGGATGTGTTGGCAATTGAGCGATCTCAGGCGTTTAACGGCCGTTACCACGTGCTGCACGGTGCCATCTCCCCGGTTGAGGGCATCGGCCCGGAAGATTTGAAGATTGCCGAGCTGGTTAGCCGGGTGCAGCAAGGTGACTTTCAGGAGATTATCCTGGCGACCAACCCCACGCTGGAAGGGGAATCTACGGCCTTGTATCTCCAGCGGCGATTGGCTGAAACGGCCGTGCGGCTCACCCGCCTGGCGCGCGGTTTGCCCGTTGGTGGCGACCTGGAATATACCGATGAAATAACCCTGGGTCGCGCACTGGAAGGGCGGCAGGAGTTGTAATTAAGTGATTGAGTAAGTGGGTAATTTTTACCCCAAATTACCCACTTACTCAATTACCCAGTTGCTTTGCTCGATTCGCACCCAATCTTGTCATCCTCTATCCATTGTGCTACCATTTGCCCGTCTTTGCGGTGTCGCCAAGTGGTAAGGCAGCGGACTTTGAATCCGCCATCCCTGGTTCGATCCCAGGCACCGCAGCAGAGCAAGAGGTCATATTAACCGTATGACCTCTTATTTTTTACCTCGTGCCACTAGGAAGCCCATCTTGGGTATTTATTTGGAATACTGTTTATTTGGATGGAAACTCAAGTTTGTAATCATTGCCACCTTGCTAAATCTGTAGAAGAATTTAATTGGAGATGGAAGCGCCTTGGTCAAAGGCAACGAACCTGCCGCAAATGTCAAAGTAAACAAAAAAAGGGGTGGTCAGGTGAGATTATCACCAACCCATAAAAGAGGAGGTCTGGCGTAGGCGGTAGAATTACCGCATGAAAGAAAAAAATCACACCAGACCCCCCTTGGAAAG
>JBHIWP010000054.1:0-21936 GCA_041987425.1 Promineifilaceae bacterium (SeqCode)
AATCATTCTCAATTCAAACTTCTCAATTCACAGTTCACAATTATTTATGTTTCCTACGATAACCATTGGCTCCTTGTCTTTTCCAACAGCAGGGTTGGTGATCCTCATTGGCATCTGGCTGTGCCTGACGCTGGTTGAGCGCACCGCCGAACGGGTTGGGCAGAACCGGGAGCGAATTTTTGGCGTGGCGGCAACGGCCGTTTTCGTCGGATTTCTTGGCGCGCGTCTGACCTTTGTGGCGCAATATTGGCCCGCCTTTCGTGAGAATTTACTCTCCATCATCTGGCCGCTCAATACAGGTTACAACGTCTGGGGCGGCGTGGCTCTGGGTCTGGTCGGTGCCTTTTTCTATGCGCGGGCCAAACGATTATCTCCACTGCCCGCGCTGGATGCGCTGGCGCCGGGCATTGTTTTTGGCCTGATGATTGTCAGCCTGGCCGACTTTTTGGGCGGACCGGGCTATGGGTCGCTAACGGCCGTTCCCTGGGGAGTCACGCAGTTTGGCGTGCAGCGGCATCCAGTGCAGCTTTATGAGCTGCTGGTTGGTGGCGTGGCGCTGCTGGCCTGGTGGCGCGTAACGGCCAAGACGGTTTATGTTGTGGGACGGCCGTTTTGGGTGACGACGGCCGTTTACAGCGCCGGTCGTTTATTCGTCGATGCCTTTCGTGAAACGGCCTGGGTAACCACAGGTGGCTACCATATTTTGCAGATTGTCAGCCTGCTCATTCTACTGGCTGTCTTGTTCCAGATGGGTCGCACAGCAAACCCAACACCGGACCCCCAGCAGTAAATCCCATCCGTTCAACGCTTGTCAGCCAAACTTTGCTGCGCTACACTTTCCTCATGCGCGTTCTTCGTCGATTATGGCCCTGGCTTTTGCTGCTGGTAACGGTTGTTGTCATTCTATTCTTTGTGCTGCGGCAAGATACTCGGGCGGCATATGGAACGGCCGTGGCTCTGTGCCCTGGCCCTGACCTATACGGCTACACCTGCGACAGCGGCACGGCCTTTGCCTACATCGACGCTACCATCGATACGCGGCTCTACAGCGACGATGGCGTTACCACCCTGGATCTCCCCTTTCCTTTTACCTTTTATGGCACCACCTACACTCAGCTTCAGGCCAGCAGCAACGGCAACCTGCAATTTGGCAGCGGCAATGCCTTCTATGGCAACAGTTGCCTGGATGAGGAGCCCGCCAGTGGTATGGGCGATATGGTCGCTCCTTTTTGGGACGATCTGGATTTAACTTCATTTGGCTTTTTAGAGTATGACGTGGTGGGTGAGGCGCCTGACCGTATCTTTGTGCTGGAGTGGGACAACATCCCCCGCTTTGGCGACTCTGACGACCGGGTAACCTTTGCCGTACAGCTTTTTGAAGGCAGTCAAGACATCTTGTTCTTATATGAAGATGTGACGCTGCTGGAAGGCAACAATGGCAGCAGCGCGACTATTGGCATCCAAAGCGAAGCGCAGGGGCTGGCTCTGCAATTTGGCTGCAACCAGCCTGTGGTAGCCAACGCCAGCCGCATTCGCTTTACGGAGCCAGAAGAGGCCAATGCCGACATTGGGTTGGAAACGGCCGCATTCCCCACCAACATCTCGCAGCCCATTTACGCCAAAGGCGACGTGGCCGACCTGCTGGACCAGATGAACTTGCGCGGCCCTGCTGCCCTGCCAGACCTGCACGGCCGTTGGCTCAACCAATCTACCTCACGCACGGCACGCTGGCAATGGCTGGATATCACTGGAGATAGCCAGGACGAGCTACTGCTGCTGCGTGCCAGCACAGCGCAGCACCCTCACCTCACTGACCTCACCATTGTCACCGCGGACGAAGAAGGACAATACAGCCTGCTTCATTACCAGCCGCTCTCTAGCCGTACCCAACCCATTCTTCGGCCAGAGATTGCCGCCACGGGCGACCTGACGCAAGATGACCTGCCAGACGCCGTGCTGCATGATAGCGCGAGCGGCCAAAGTTTTGTGGTCACTTTTTCCGACGGGGCGATTGTCTTGATGCCCCTACCTCAGACGTGCCAGGGTAGTTTGGGCGTCCTGGATGCCAATCAGGATGGCCTGCTAGAGGTTGTGCGCGACGGGTGTGAGGGAATAAACGGCCGTCTCCTCACGCAGTGGAACGGCACCAGCTTCATCAATCTCCCCTAAAAGACTTGCCAAGAGCGGTTGAAAACGATACTATGCGCCCAAATTGCAAAAAGTACTGAACCAGGATGGGAGAATGAAGCATGTTTGAGGTTAATGGCGTTTATGCTAACCGCAGAGGTGAGTACCAAGTATTAGAGATCAATCCACCCAAAATGCGGGTGCGCTATACGGACGATGGCTCCGAAGCAGAACTAAGAATTGAACTTCAGGCACGCATTTGGGAAAATATTGCCGCAGAATATGAAGCCAAGGCTGCCAGCCGCAGCGCCCGCGCCGCCCGGCGTTCGGCCGTTTCCCCTGCCAGCCATTACATTAAAGTCATTAGCGTCCCCGCTGCAGATGAGATGAACTTCCCGGGTTGGCCGGAGCGTATTGTTATGGCCCCGTCGGCGGAGAGCAACATCAAGTTGCAATCGGGTGACCGGCTCATTTTTTACGCGATTGAAACACAGACCTTTTTCGCCGTGGCTACCATTACCGGGGAAGCCTCAATGGCCAATCCCAAAGAGTATTTTTTCACGGTTCCGGCAGAAACGGCCGAATTCTTTCCTATCGACATTGATGCTGTCTCCAGCAAGCTAGATAAGGGAGCCGATATTGATTCGGTTGAGCTAGAAAGCCAGCCCCGCTTTAAGCGGCTGCGCCTGGAAGCCGAATCCTTTTACTCTATTAACGAAGACGATTTCGAACTGCTGGCAGAGGCGCTTACCGAAGTAGCTGAAGATGAAGAAGAAGAGGAAGAAGAAGAAGAAGAATACGAAGAAGACGATGAATAAATATGGATAAAGAATATATTCTTGTTAACGTGGCCTGGCCGTATGCCAATGCCGACATACACCAGGGCAACGTAACTGGCTCTTATCTGCCAGCAGATATTTACGCGCGCTACCACCGCCTGCGTGGCAATCACGTGCTCATGGTGTCTGGCTCCGACAGCCACGGCACGCCAGTGACGGTGAAGGCAGAAGAGATGGGCAAATCCGTGGCGGAAGTGTTTGACTATTATCACGGCCGTTTCCTGGACCTTTTCCAAAAATTAGGGCTTACCTACGATCTCTTCACCCACACCGATACCGAAAACCACTTTCAGGTATCGCAAGATATGTTCCTCTCCTTGTTGGAGAACGAATACATGTATCCTAAAGTCACCAAGCAGATGTATTCGCCCTCAGCCAACAAATTCTTGCCCGACCGCTACGTGGAAGGCACCTGCCCCAACTGTGGCTATGGCTCGGCGCGCGGCGACCAGTGCGACAACTGCAATACGCTGTTCGAAAGCGCCGCCGAACTGATCAACCCGCGCAGCAAGCTGGACGATTCCGCGCTGGAACTGCGCGACACCGAGCATTTCTTCATCGATCTGCCCGCTATTGCCGACGATGGCCTGCAGACCTGGATGCACAACGGCAAAGAGCATTGGCGGCCTCAGGTTATCAACTTTGCCCGCAACTTTGTGGACCAGGGCCTGATCGGCCGCGCTGTGACGCGCGACATGGATTGGGGCATTCCCGTGCCCGTGGAAGGCTACGAAAACAAGGTGCTCTACGTCTGGTTCGAGGCCGTCATTGGCTACCTGTCGGCCACCATCGAATGGGCCAAAAACAATGGCGATGCCGATGCCTGGCAGCAGTGGTGGCAAAATCCTGAGGCGCGCACAGTCTACTTTATTGGCAAGGACAATATTCCTTTTCATACTATTTTTTGGCCAGCCCAGCTATTTGGCGCCAAAGGGCTTTACGACGAAGACCCGCAAGCGCAGCTCAATCTGCCCTATGACGTGCCCGCCAACGAGTTCATGAATATGGAAGGGCAAAAAATCAGCGGCAGCCGCAACTGGGGTGTGTGGATGCTGGATGCCCTGGAGCGGTACGACCCGGACCCGCTGCGCTATTATTTAACGGCCGTTATGCCCGAAACGCGCGACAGTGACTGGAGCTGGCAAGGCTACGTAGAGCGCAACAACAGCGAACTGGTAGGTAACTGGGGGAACCTGGTCAACCGGGTGCTGAACATGACCAAACGTTATTTTAATGGTGAGGTGCCCGATCCCGGCGAGCTTACCGATAAAGACCGCGAGCTGCTGGCAGCCGTTGACGACGGCTTCAACACGGTGGCGGCTCTATACGATGGCTGTAAATTCCGCGCTGTTGTTCAGGAGAATTTGCGTCTATCCAGCCTGGTAAACCAGTATCTGGAAGACACCAGCCCCTGGACCACGGCCAAAACCGATCTGCAAGCGACGGCACGCTCACTATACACAACTATCCAGGCAATCAGCGGCCTAAAGGTGCTCTGGGCGCCCATTTTGCCCTTCACCAGCCAGGCGCTGCATGAACTTCTGGGCGAGGAAGGCACGCTGTTCGGTGAGCAGAGGGTGCAAGAATACGCCGAAAGCAGCCGCAGCCACACCGCTCTTACGTACGATGGAGAAACGGCCGTTGGTCAATGGCATCGCACAGAGATCCCCGTAGGCCGAACCCTGCCCAAACCGCAGCCTCTCTTCAAAAAGCTGGACCAATCAATTGTTGAAGACGAACTTGCCCGCTTGGGATCAAAATCGTAGGGGCGGGACGGCCCAGTGGCAACCTCGTCAAACAAAACGCCGCCCTTCCGCGCCGACTCGCCTATTTTCGCGTTCCAAAATTATTTTCGGCGAAGAAAGTGAGGCGAGACTGCCGCAGCGTGATTTTTCCCGCGTTCCAAGATTGTTTCCCGGCGGTCCCGCCCCTACACATATTGCGTGATGCAGAAATATGATCCGCACAAACATCATCGGCGCTCAATTCGCTTGAAAGGCTGGGATTACCGGTCTGCGGGTTATTACTTCGTCACAATTTGCAAATGTAAAAGTGAGTGTATTTAATGACAACGGATGATAAAAAAGTAATTTATTCCATGATGGGCGTTGGTAAAATTGTGCCGCCCAACAAACAAATCCTGCGCGATATTTCCCTCTCCTATTTTTACGGGGCCAAGATCGGCGTGCTGGGGCTGAACGGCGCGGGCAAGAGCACCCTGCTGCGCATTATGGCCGGGGTGGACCAAGATTTTGTAGGGGAAACGGCCGTTTCCCCCGGCTACTCCATCGGCTACCTGGAACAAGAGCCCCAGCTAGACGAGAGCAAAACTGTGCGCGATATCGTTGAAGAAGGGGCGCAGGAAGTGGTCGATGCCCTGCGCCAATTCGACGAAATCAACATGAAGTTTGGCGAGCCGATGAGCGATGACGAGATGAACGACCTCATCGAGAAGCAGGGGGCGCTGCAAGACAAACTGGATCACATGGACGCCTGGAACCTGGACAGCCGCCTGGAGCTGGCGATGGACGCCCTGCGCACCCCGCCCGGCGACACGCCCATCTCCGTGCTTTCTGGCGGCGAGCGGCGGTGCGTGGCCCTGTGTCGCCTGCTGCTCCAACAGCCAGACATCCTGCTGCTGGACGAACCCACCAATCACCTCGATGCCGAATCGGTTGCCTGGTTAGAAAAGCACCTGAAGCAATATCCCGGCACCGTCATTGCCGTGACCCACGACCGCTACTTTTTGGACAACGTAGCGGGCTGGATTTTGGAGCTGGATCGCGGCTACGGTATCCCCTGGAAGGGCAACTACTCCTCCTGGCTGGCGCAAAAGCAGGAGCGCCTGGCCCAGGAAGAAAAGGCCGAATCCGCCCGGCAGCGCACCCTGGAGCGCGAGCTGGAGTGGATCAACATGACACCCAAGGGACGGCAAACGAAGGCCAAAGCCCGAATCAACCGCTACAGCGAACTGCTTTCTGAGGAGCGGGATCGGGCCAACGAAGAGCGCGAAATCTACATCCCGCCGGGGCCGCGCCTGGGCGATATTGTGATAGAGGCCAAAGACGTTAGCAAAGGCTACGGCACCACACTGCTGTATGAAGACCTCACGTTTGAGATTCCGCCCGGGGCCATTGTGGGCATCGTTGGCCCTAATGGAGCCGGTAAAACCACGCTGTTCCGCATGGTGGTTGGAGAGGAAGAGCCGGACGACGGCAAGCTGCGGGTCGGCGATACGGTTAAGCTGGCTTACGTGGACCAAAGCCGCGATGATCTGGACCCGGACAAAACGGTCTGGCAAGAAATCTCCGATGGTGAGGAAACGCTGCAATTGGGGCCACGCCGGGTGAACTCCCGCGCTTACGTGTCGCGCTTTAACTTTGCCGGCAGCGACCAGCAGAAAAAGGTGGGCACGCTCTCCGGCGGCGAGCGCAATCGCGTGCACCTGGCCAAGCTGCTCAAATCGGGCAGCAATTTGCTGCTGCTGGACGAGCCGACCAACGATTTGGACGTGAACACGCTGCGGGCGCTGGAGCTAGGGCTAGAGAGTTTCGCCGGATCGGCCATTATCATTTCGCATGACCGCTGGTTTTTGGACCGGGTGGCGACGCACATTCTGGCCTTTGAGGGCGAGAGCCGGGCGCATTGGCACATCGGCAACTACAGCGATTACGAAGAGGATCGCCGCCAGCGACTGGGCGACAAGGCAGACCGGCCGCATCGCATCACCTACCGCAAACTCACTCGTGATTAAGGGAATTATTTATCCGCAGATTTCGCAGATTGGCGTAGATTTTGGGATGCGATAGTTACTTGATTTGTCATGCTGAACGAAGTGAAGCATCCCTACGAAGTTACAATGGCCAGGACACTCTCATATATGGGGGATATTTTTAGATATTCAGCAATAGTTTCTTTGAAAAGCAATCGTTCACCTGAATTGAAGGTGGTTCTACAAGAAGTTATGAAAACGAAGCTAGAGAGTATTGCCGCTCATAGAGTGGCAATTAATGGTTCTGTTGTTTCATTTCATGGTAGAGCTTCCCGCCTACCTTCAAAGGATAAGCGATTTGTTACAAACTGGAATCTACTACATATGGTGGCTCGTGGAGCTATCCAGGTAAAGAATAACTTCCCAGATATCACTGTGAGCTATTGGTTAGGTTTTCCTAAAGCGATTTTTTATCAGATTGTGGTTTGGACTGCGATTATGGGAATGTTAGTAGGAATTCTCTACTTCATTGTTCAACCCTCAGCTATAAGTAGTTTGCTAGTTGCTTTTGGCGTAATGTTTGTTTTTTTGCTGCTTTCCCTGATTGTGCTTCCACTTTCTTTTGCGCTTACAATAGCCCGGTTCAATTTGTTCATCAGATACTGTATGCGCGCCGCTGAAAAGCAGCTTCAACAATGAAAATAACGCGATTGGACCACGTGCAGTTGGCGATGCCGCCGGGGGGTGAGGAAAAGGCGCGAGAATTTTACGGCCGTATCCTCAACCTGCGCGAACTCGAAAAGCCGGATCAGCTAAAAGCCAATGGCGGCTGCTGGTTTGCCGCGGATGGTGTGGAACTGCACCTGGGGGTCCAGGCAGATTTTGTGCCCGCCCGCAAGGCTCATCCCGGCCTGCGCGTGGCCGATTTGGACGCCGCGCGAGCTCACTTTCAGGCGGCGGGCATTGCTATCATCGAGGACAAGTCCGGCGTGAACGTGCGTCGATTTTATGTCAACGATCCCTTTGGCAACCGGATGGAGTTTATACAGGAAGGAGAGAGTTTTTAATGTTAAACGACTATAAAGCGAGTTTAGCCCGCTATCTGGATGAACTGGTGCCGGAACGGCCGTCTGAACTGCAAAAAATGGAAGCGTACGCCGCTGAGCACAGCTTTCCCATTATCGGCCCGGCTTCCGGGCAAGCCTGCTACCAGATTGCCCGGATGATCCAGGCAAAGCGCATTTTTGAGCTGGGGTCTGGCTACGGCTACTCCACCGCCTGGTTTGCCCGCGCCGTGCGCGAAAACGGCGGCGGGGAAGTGCACCATGTGGTCTGGGACGATGAGCTGTCGCAAATGGCGCAAAAGCACCTGCAGGCGCTTGGCTACAGCGATCTCATTACGTTTCGCGTGAGCGAGGCCGTGCAGGCATTGCGCGAGGCGGATGGTCCGTTTGATCTCATCTTTAACGACATCGACAAGCCCGCCTACCCTGAATCGGTGAGTGTAATTGAGGAAAAGCTGCGCCCCGGCGGCGTGCTGATCATCGACAACATGGTGTGGAGCGGGCGCGTCTGGGACGAAACGGAGCAGGATGAAGCCACGCAGGCGATTCGCCACACCACCGAGATGCTTACCACCAGCCCCAACTGGATTTCGACCCTACTGCCTATCCGGGACGGCCTGCTGGTAGCATACAAAGTTGGTTAGCGCGCCGATGGACAGACCCAAGCTGCCCATACCGCCGTCGCTGCGGGGCAGAGACACCGAATTCACCCGCGACACGATGACCCGCCGGGTGCCTGACATTGTGGAGCGGGTGTTGGAAGAAAACGATCTGCCGGAAACGGCCGTTCAGCAAATCACCGACCTCCTAAACGAAATTCCGCACGGGCCAATACGGCCGTTACCAGACCATCTGGCCCCAGACCTGGAGGCGTGGCAGGCAGCCATCATGCCCCATCTGGGCCAAACGTATATGGAGGCACCGTGGTTCTTCGATGAAACCTACGTCTACCGCCGCATCATGGCTGCCGTCGACTATTTTCGCAGCGGTATCGATCCATTTTCCCGGCAAAAGCGAGAAAGTCTAGCCACAACATTGGACCAAACGCAGGAGCGCATCGCCCAGCTTAACCAGATGATCGCCGAAGGCTGGCAGGCGGCTCACTTTCAGCAGCTGCTGCTGGCGGCCTTGTGGGGCAACCAGGCAGACATGAGCATGTGGTCAGCCGAAGATAGCAGCAAGCCCAACCACGCCGAGTCGGCTGAGCAACTGGCTCATCTGCTGGTAAATGATGCAACGGCCGTTACCCAACTGCTAGCCAAACCAGTTAAGCAAATCGACTTCATACTCGACAACGTAGGCATTGAGCTCATCGGTGATCTGTGCCTGGCCGACTATCTACTCTCAGTGGATCAGGCCCAGACTGTACAGTTTCATCTAAAGCTCCACCCTACCTTTGTCTCCGACGCTACCGTCGGCGACACAGAGGCCACTATTGCTTCTTTGCGCGAGGATGATGCACCTGAGTTGCAGCAGGCCGGCACACGGTTGACGAATTATTTGGTAAACGGCCGTTTGCGCCTGCTCAACCACCCATTTTGGACTTCGCCTCACCCGCTCTGGCACCTGCCAGCCGATTTGCACCAAATGGTGGCAAGCAGCGAGCTCCTCATCAGCAAGGGCGACGCCAATTACCGCCGCGCTTTGGGTGATGCCCTCTGGCCGCACACCACGCCCATTCGTGAGGTCATCAGCTATTTGCCCACGCCTGCTCTCTTTTTGCGCACCTGCAAGTCTGAGGCGCTGGCAGGCATGTCCCAGATTCAATTGGACCAGCTAATACAGTTGGGTCGGTTGGAAGAGGATTGGTTGGTGAACGGCCGTTGGGGAATTATTCAGCTGGCGTAGTGTCCGGTTCTGAAGAAGAATTCCAAAACGAATCTGCCAGTTGCACCCGGTAAACGCCTTTAAAATCTTCAGGTTCCGCCGGTTTGCCCTTGCGCAGAATCTGCACATGTCCGGCTTCCGCTAGCTGCTTTACCGCCAGGCGAATACGCTTGGTTAATGCCTGCCACTCTGGCTCATAAAGCGTCATGGCAATATCCTCGGGGCGCACCGTTTCATCCGGCCACGAGGCCGCACAGAGCTGAATAATTGTCTCAAATACCGCCTCATCACTGATGCGGACCTTTCTTGGTTTTGGCATAGAATTTCCCTGATTTACGCCTGCATGGCCAACTGGCTGGCCTGGTGGTAAGATGGGTTTTGTGCAGCCAGATTCAACATCTTCTCCGCTTCGTCATGCTGTTGCTTTTTCACAAAAAGCAGGCCCAACATAAAATAGGCCGCAGGCAAGTTCAGCCCGCCCTTTATCGCTCGCTGGTAACAGCCAATGGCATCATCAATATGGCCGCGCGTTTCGAAATCCATCGCCTGGCCCAATAAAGCATCTCGCTCTAGCTTGCTCAAGCCATTGTCCCCATCGTTTACTTCTTCTTCATCGCGGAACAGTTCTGCTGCCAGCTCTTCTTGGGCCAGCTGTTTGGCTTTTTCAATCGGATCCGTCACTTCTTCGCGCTCGGACACTACCTGTTCGCTGCGCTCTGCCTCAAAAATCGCCGCCATTTGGCGCACGGTTTCTGTCAGGCTGTCGGCTTCCGCCTGCTCCTCAGCAGACAAACCCGTTGCAGTTTCGGCTTCTGCCACAACCTCAGGCTCTTCAAATACAGAATCGCCGTGCCGTATGAGCTCAACGGCCGTTAAGACATCATCATTGCCCGGGTCCAGCCGCAAAGCTGCCTGGCACATTTGCAGGGCTTTCTTGTTTTCACCCCGCATCTGCAATATACGGGCAATGGCTAAATATTCCCGCACCGCATCACGCGTGCGGCCCAGGCGCTGAAACACCATTGCCAGCCGCTTATGTGAGCCCAATAAGCTGGAGTCCAGTCGAATCGAGCGTTCCCAGTTGCCAATTGCCTCTTCCAGCTTGCGCTGCTTCAGCAAAATTTCGCCAATCGCCAGATATGTTCGGGCGGCCTCTGCCAGCTGCCCCTGCCGTTCTTGAATATCGGCAACGCTGCGCAAGTAGCGTATATCCCCTTTAGAATATCTTGCCGCCAGCTTGAGGCAATCCAACGCCCTATCTAGCTGCTTAAGCCCAAGGCAGGCCTCGCCCAATCCAGCATAAGCGGCCGCATCATTGGGGAATTCTGCAATTGCTATTCTAAAAGCGGTAAACGCATCTTTCCACCGACCCGCTTTGTTGTATGCCAAACCAACTTTTATTGCCTTCTCGTATTTTGTTCGATCTTTCGCCATTGATCTTTAATATCTCTATGAAGAATAATGAAAATGTTCTTTTTTAGTCTGCTAAAAGGTATTGGTAAGCGTATACTAGTGCATTCTTATCTGCAAGCAAATTTTTGCAATAATGCGTGCCATGGCGTTTGGCCACCCCCCAAAAGGTCCCTTAAACTACCAGATTGGTCCAAAAGTACCATGACTCTTTGCGCCAATTTCACCGATTCTTAATTACAATCTTAAGTGTAGCTTGATATTATGTCATTAGTTCTGAACACGCTGTGCAGACACCCCAGGGAGCCATTGTAATCGGTCGTGCGCTAAATTTGGTGGCGCCATGAGTCAAAACGCGAGGTTAAACGCTGTTATGGAATCCTTCTCCTTCTACCAATGGCTAAAGACGCAAACAGAGCGAAAAGATGTCGTCGGCGATTTCGCCCACACAATGAGCCAGTTCGATGAGCCAAAAGCAACCCGGAAAAAAGCCAATGGGCACATGATTTGGGCCACATGGTTGGTAGATAAGAATGCATCACCGGCCGTCATCGAGGCCTTCAACACGGCCTGGCACGAATATCAACATCAGCTAAAACCGGCTTAGCGTTAGCATCTTAATAGGGGCCGTAAGGATGAGGCCTTATTTTTAATTTACTCTTCCTATTTTACTTCTTCCCCCCTTAAACTGTGACGCCACACAATTGAAATCTTTTCAAGTGGCGTCACCCTCTTTTTTCTTTTCCAACCCTTCCCATCCTAATCGAAATTATATCTGCCAACTATATTTAGGACGGGTCACCCCCATTAACAAATCACAATTAACCGTTCACATTTCACAATTATTTCGGCCGTTTCCCAGCCAACCTGATAAGCGGAAAAGAGAACGGCCGTATCCACCATCTAGCGGATACGGCCGTTCAGCTTCAACAATTCAGCCCATTCGTTATCTACACAAATTCGTTACTGCCTCTACCGCTTAACACTAAAACAGGCAAGGAAAGGGGCACGGCCAGAGGCCGGCCCCAGCCCGAATAATTCAGAAGACCCGCCCTCAGCAGGGGGTGATAAGGAGAAGGATAGCAAGATGAACGGCCTTACCCACCCATTAATAATTCACAGTAGGCAAGGAAAGGGGCATGGCGATAACACCGGCCCTAGGGCAAAAGTCTAGAAGACCAGCGGAACAGGGTACGGATCCCGAGAAGAGCTACATGTTAAACATTGTGACCATCTTGTTTATTCTTTTGCCAAATGTAGATAGCTAATCCAATTGATACTAAAGTATTGAAAACAACTATTCTATCTAAACCCCAAAGCGCACTTCGGGGGTCTACAAAAAGCTGTTTTGGTGTAAGAATCAATTGTACGATTACATAAAGAACCGGGACACTAATAAATTGATACAAGAATGCTCTAATAGGATTTTGGCCCGCCCATTTACCCACTTGTTGCGGAATTTCTTTTAGAAGTTTAAACATAATTTATTGCCCCTTCTTTAGTTGACTAAAGCGTCCAAGAAAGTCAAGCTAGGGGCAGGTTTTGAACCTGCCCCTAAAATAGTGAAATCAAAAAACACCAAATACCAATTCTTTATCAAAAATCAAACTCTAAGGTTTGATGATTTATTTGCCAGGAATAATGTACTCTAGCTGACGTCTCATAGTCCGAGGCAAGCATCCATGCTAAAAGGATAGTCCTTGCATGACCATTTAATAAGTTAAAAGGAATAGTTTCCTTAGCTATGCCGTCTGCCCATATGATGATTTTCTCAATTGAAAAGATGCCTTCATCGACTATTTCAACCCTAATACTCATCGCACCACTATTTAGTGCTTCTTGTATTTTATCAGCAACCTTTATTAAAGTTTCTGCAACTTCTTTTAGAACTTCACCCTTCAGCGCCCCTAAACCGCCAATTACCACCGCAGGAAGCGCTAATGTTCCCAGACTGGCTGCCGCGGTAACGGCCCCTACAGCAAGACTGCCTCCTACAAGGTTGACTCCCCACGTATGTAGATGATCAGCAAATCCCAAAGATGTTGTACCTTCTTTACCTGTGAGCCAATTCACAAATGCTAGAGCCTCTTCTCTCGTCAAATCTTGATAATAATACGTACCCGTGCTTGTTGAAGAATCATGTCCGCTCGGATCAACTTCTCTAATTGGGTTGCTTTTACCATAACTAAATCGACTTATATTTTGAGGTGAGGATGGACCAGAAGGAATTCCGAGTTCCTGCTTATCACGATTGTTCCATGCAAAAGTTGGACCCATAAGTTGCAATTGTTGATTTTCTTCATTAGCCTTACTTAGAAATGTTGTTTCATGAAAACCGACAGTCAATGGGGACAATCTTTTTTGTTCAGGTACAATTGTATCTGCACTGATGAAACGGCCGATCCAATGATCATAGTAGCGCGCATTGTAATTGTACAAGTTTAGCGTATCGTCTAGGCGCTGGTTCGTAAAGCGTGCCCCCGTGGGCGTCACGTCCACTTTCCAGCGGTTGTCCTGCCCCCAGGGGTAGTAGCGCGTCTCTGCACGCACTGTGCCATTGGCCCACAGCGTGGTTGTCACGCTGCCCAGGTGGTCCGTAGCAAAAAAGCTCACCGGGCTGCCCGCACTCAGGCCTTCGCGCACGGCTATCAACTGCCCGTTAAACAAGTACTGTTTCCGGTAGCCAGAATTGCTGTCATGCTCAAACAGCTTGCCTAAAATTACCGTGGTTTTTTCTGCAGCTGTGCCTTCGCCCTCCAGGCGCAGCACCTGCATGCCATCCGCGTCATACTCAAAACGCAGTTCATCTCCATCGGTGTTTACCGCGCTGCTCAGCATATTTTCCGGCGTCCAGCCCAGGCTCCAGTCACGTTCTGCCTGGTCCAGGCGGCGCACCATATTGCCATTAGCATCGTACCAATACCGCTGGTCACCCGTCAAAAATGTGGCAAGCCCATCCACATGGGTCAAGGCATGGGGCTTTGCGTTAGGGGCAATCCCACTCGTCTGGCCATATCCGGCCACGCTAATATTGCCCTTTTGCACAACATTTCCCAGGGCATCATAGGCATATGTGGCATCGTAAGTACCCACACTACCACCTGTTGCACTGGCACTCACCAAACGATTCAGCGAATCATAGCCAAACTCCTGCGTTTGCGGCCCATTGGGTATCGTATACTCCACAATTTGGTTAATATTGCCCGCCTTGTCATAATTCATCGTCTGGTAAAATCTATCAACCCCAGAAGACACCATCCGAATCGAGTTCAAGCGGAACGCGCTGTCATATCCATAATTGATATACATGGATGTATTGGCTAGATTCAATTGGCTCATCTGCCCCGATGGATTCTCGTAATTTGCCTGTGTCACATAGGTTCCATCACCTACATGGTCCTTGGGCTGGCCGGTTACCCACCAGTAATCAGTGGTCACTGTTTCCCCTAACTGCCCGCTGTCACCACCGGGGTAGGTAACGCTAACCGGCACATTGCCCTGGGTATAGCCAAAAGCAAACGTGTAGCTGCCACCATTCACCTGCCGGTTTTCCTGAATAACGCGCCCCAGCTTATCATACGTCCAGCTGGCGCTGTTGCTCACGGTTCCCGGTGGGTTATAAGCCGTCATGCTGGTGCGGTATCCTTTTCCAAAGTTGCCGTTCGCTACGCTGTCATATCCATAGCTGGCCAGCAGCGGGCCACCAATCCCCAGCCGTTTTTCTGTGAGGCGGTTTAACTCATCATAACTAAAGGCTAGCGTCTGGAACTTCGCATCAGTCTGGTAGATCAGGTTTCCGGTATTATCATACTCATAATACCATTCGCCCATATCCGGATCGCTCATGTGCCGCTTGCGGCTGGCCGCATCATACACCATTGTTGTCACATGCCCCATTGGATCTGTCACGCTTGTCAGGTTTCCCAGCAGGTCATAGGTGTATCTTGTCCGGTTAAAGTTCAGCTCATCGTAATTGTCCAGCTCCAGCGTAGCGTTATCAGTAAACACCTGAGCTGTAAATCGCCAACCGGACTCTTTCCAGGTACTGTCTTTATTTAGGCGTATTTCTGCACTATTTGCCGGATTCCCTGCCTCCCACACAACTAAAGTCATATAAGCGCCCGATTGAGCACCTCTCAGCACTGCACGGTACCAGGTATTTGCATTAAACTGCATCAAGTCTGTAGCCGCAACGGTGCCCCATTCCCACTCTTCTAACTCCATGCGTCCGCCACGGGTGGTCAAGGCCCAACGTCGGTAGTTGCTTGTTCCATAGCTTCCATAAGCCAACATCATGTTGGAAGTAATATTTGCATTGCTAGAGCGGAAGGAGAAGGCAACCCCACCATCTCCCGTCGTTTCCAAATTATGGCTGATATAATTCCCCCAAGTATTGTCTCCTGTAATTCGTCCAATCCCGCCACTAGCGGTGACACCGCCTACCGTAGTCCAATCAGGCATACTCGTCGAATCAAATGTATCAGAGAAGACATCAACGGTCTCATCAACGGCAAAAAGTTGACCAACGTTATCAAAATAAGAGGCTTTAATGTGGTTGTTGCCATCCTGCCCCCATACGCTGTTATTGCCAAAGACAGTACTCATCACAGCCCCATCTAGGCCAACGGTACGCACTGCCTGTCCGGCCGCGCTATAATTTGTAACTATTTTTCCCTGAGTTGTATCTGGCACAAAGTAGACAAATTCATCTGGGTCAGCTAATTTGAAATAGGGTACAGATTCACTAGTCTGATTCCCTAAACTGTTGTAAGTATAATCAGTGAGGACTACTTGTCCGTTATATCTAGGGCGAAAATAATCACCCGCTTGAACTAACTGCCAATACCAATCAGTATGCGGGCGTTGAGTTTGAATAAGCTTGCCAAAGCCATCAAAATATTGCCATTCCCATACTCCTGCATTGAACCATCCATCGGCCGTTCTTTTCCAACTAGTAATTAAAAACGGCAATTCTGCATTTGGTCCATCATTATAAGTGTACCTTTCTGCTACCCCATTGTCTGGCCCTTGCGCATCTCCACCGTGATAAACCTCCAATAAACGTCCAAATACATCATAATAAGTGAAGTGCCACTCACTATTAGCATCTATCATTTCTCTCAATAATCCAGGTGAGTTGATCAGGTTGACATTATAGATTGAATTCAAAAAACTATAGTGGAATTGTTGCGTTTGGCCTTTATCATTTGTCACGCTGACTGGATACAAATTGTACGTATTGTCATAATCTGTGGTCGTCGTACGTGCATTCGCGTCGGTTACTTCCAGTACATTTCCGTAAGCATCATAAAGCATGGTTTGCACAACTGCATAAACGGGATTACCCGTTTGGGTTTGCAGGCGCATAGTGCTGCTGGTCTTGCTCATAGGCAGCGCATCTCGTTTAACCACCACATCTTTGCTTTTGTCAAGTTCTGCTGAGCCGCTGCTGGTAATAACCAACTGAGGCGCATTTGCTCCCTCGCTGCTCGATAAATTCAGGCGGTTGCTGTCGCTGCTTGCTAAAGCAAAGCTGACCAGCCCGTTGCCCGCTACATAGCTGGTTACATCAATGTCAACCCAGTTATTTGCCGTAAGGCCACCAGAGTTATTAATGAGGCTGCCCATAGTTGGGGCATTGCTATATGTGATCGTATTTTCTTGCCAGTTGTTATCGGCGACCTCATATATGTTTAATCCAGTCGACGAATTGCTTTGCAAGTAGAGTCGAAGGGTGGCGTTTGTGACAGCACCGGTAACTCCTTGCATATCAAATTGCAGATAGCTATTGATGACAGGAGACGCATCAGTAGACAAGGTTGTAGAGCCACCATAATTATCTGAGGGACGGTTAGACAAAACGGCCGCATCGTTTGTAGCGGTAAATGTTACGGAGCCGCCACTCCCTGGCGTATTGGTTGGTGTTGCTATTGGGGTATTTGTAGCAGTAGCTGTAGGAGTACTGGTCGCTGTTGCAGTAGCGGTTGGAGTTGTCTCAAAAAAGACAGTGGCAGTCGGTGTTGGTGTAGGTGTGTTAGTTGGAAGACTTGGTGGTGACGTTTCCACAAAACAAAGATCGGTGAAGCCAATATTAGGATCAGAGGAGCCAGGCCCCAAGTCATTTGAAAATCGAATTTCTACGCGGACTATATCTGTACCATACACTTTAAAAGTATAATTGCCAGCTTGTCCATCGGCAGCAGTGACTGCGTCTCCAGTTATGCTTAAATCACCAGCAATACTTGAGTTCGGATTAACATTTGTACCATCGCTGTTAAATTGCAAGATATCGCTGGCAACCACGTTATTATTCATATCAAATGCAACCAGCGCAGCTTGATTCAAGGTCTCCAGGTTAGCCGTATAATCACCGAAATCCAACATGCGTAACGAGAAATAACCCGCGGTTGCTCCAGGTGCCATGTCCACTGCATAATCATGAACCTTACTAATGTCAGAGAAACCGCCATTTGCTCCAAGTCCTCCATTATTTATGCCATTGCCTACATATGCTGCAGGTGTGCTGTTTTCATGAATAACAACAACGTCTCCTGTTGAACTAATATCAATTGAAGGATGAATCGTTCCCACGCCTTCTGCTGAGGCTCCCGCACTGACATTGGTCAAATCGACACAAGTCGCTTCAGGCGGTGGTGCAACTGCAGGTGACAGAGGCAAACTAACGGCCCCTGACTCAAGCATACGCTCAACTTCCGTCACTATTCCTTTTGTAGGTGGCGTTGTATAGCTGTTACTATAGTTGTAGTAGTTGCGCACATCACTGCTGGGCACGGCGGTAGCCGGATCAATCGTAACTCCAGCTGTTCCCACATAGACTGTTTCTCTAGCCACTGCGCTCACGATCCAGGTTGTGTTATTGGGATAATACTCCCGCACCACCATACGTTTCTGATTAGCAACGCCGCCAATAAATCCTTCTTCAGTTACGGCCGTTTGATTACCGTATTGAATTCCATTTTGCCGATCGTACTCATAGTCCACGCAGTGCTGAGTACTTTGGCCTCCTTGCACATAAGAGGTTGAACACTCTCTATAGGTATATACAAATTCATTACCAAGCGAGTCAAAGACTTGACCATAGTTATCATAATCAGAAATATAGAAGAAATCCTGTCGTTGGAATTTGAAATCATTCACATCGAACTGTTCGATCCACAAGGGCCGTCCCATTGCCCTAACCCCCAAGTGAAATTGAGACATACTTTTATTCAATATAGGCCCCATTTGTCCACCAACATTAAAATCATGCCGAACGACAATCGTATTGGCAAAGCCCACCAATCCCCCAGAGGTGTAATTTGCTTGATTCAGTCGTGTGGGACAGTTTGTGGCCCCCGGTAAATCTCCCATGTCACCACTAATTTGATCATAACATGGATTACTTGGCTGGTACTCAGTAACTGCGTCTGGGTTGATCCCATCATTTGAAGTAACTTTTGTTACGTAGTAAGAAGAGCCATAAGAAGGAATATAATTCCATGGTGCACCTGGATCTTCTTCGGATGGAGGAGCGCACCCATTGCAGGGCTCGAGACGGCCGTCAGAAGCATAATCAAATGTGATACTCCCTCCGTATCCATTGTTTACGGATTTCAGATAATCGTAACGATAGCAACGCTCAGATTCTTCCTGTCCATCTCCGTCAATATCATCTATCCAACCGTGCCCCCAAGTCTCATAGGTGAATGTAGTTTTGGGCAGCACGTAAAGATTGCCAAAATGATCATATCCTTGAACTTCAATTGAATTAATACGTTCTGTTTGAGTGTTTTGCCCACATAACCCATTTGATGGGTTTATCCATAATCCGATATCGACAACACGATAAGGTAAAGAGCCATTTAGATAGGCTAAATGGTAGATTTTTATAGCGTCAATGCGATTGTTTTGTGAGGGATTAATATCAAATACAACCTTCGATGCAAAGTCAGTGGGAAATGTGCCGCTTAGAGAGCTGTTTGGGTCAGCAGCAAGCGTGGCATAGTTGTAGCGAATTTCTTTTAAACGACGGATCTCCGTAAACAAATATGTATCATACCATTCCTGTTGACGCCGGTAAGGTTCATGATAGTCATATTGCATTTGGTTTCCGTGAACGTCAGTAACTGTATCGACATACCAGGACATTACACCCCAACCAGCTTTTGCGCCCGCAAACACATGCTCTTGTAGTGAAGCGGGCATCCCATTTTGGCTACTTGTTCCACTAACCCACTGTCCCTGTGCCGAATTAGCAGTATAACCTAATCGATAAGTCGCTCCATCTGGCGTTTTAACAACCCAATAAACTTTATCCTCGTTAGCAGCGGGCGCAGCAGGTAACCCAGGATCATAAATTCTCTCTATAAATAGCCCCGGCGCGTTTACAGCTACATATCTAGCTGTGTTTCCTGAACTTGAAACAAACTTGAGTTCATGATTTTGACCATTCAGGTTTAGGGCAAAGCCATCATAATATATAACTTCAAAATAATTTTGACCCTGGACTCTGATATTCGTACGCTTGATCGAGATCTCGCTCATTGAAAAACCCAGGCCTAGAGGACCCTGATCAGCAGGAGACAACGTATGGGCATCCAGCCCTCTACTTGAGTAACGAATGGTTAAATCTGGCTGAAGGCTATTCCGACCAGGCGGTAGTTCAACGGGGAATTCATACGTTGCAGCTCCACTAAATTCTGAAACTGTAGGGGCAATCCAGTTGTATCGCCAGGAAACTGGTGGTTCACCAGCATTGATGCTTAAAATGCCAGGCTCAGAAACTGCCATACTTAAGATCCCGGCTTCATTATGTACAGTTACCTCTCCGTATTCCATGCTTAGATTGTCATCTTCATTCTGCCTGGCAATTGTCCATTGCTCCCCTTCCTCAATTACATAAAGACTTTGAGCATCTGCGGCAAAATGGATTGGTTTGTCAAATTCCTTAATTGAATCACCGGAGGAAAGTTCAAATGCCTCAAGCTGATACCGCAGGAGTTCAGTGTGTTTACCGCTCATTCCAATCAGCTCACCGTTCTGATCAAATAGTGGTTCATTTACTGCACGGTTCCCTAAAGTAGATGGCACTATAGGGCGCAAGACAATTTTCACGTCATTTTCAAACGTGCCCTCATCAATCACAAGTAAAACCCGCCCATTAGATAATTGAATCGTTCCCCCGGCAGGAGTCACAATAACTTCCTCTGCTCTTAAAGTTTCAACACTGTTTTTTGTATGCAAACTTACGGAGGGTACTTCTGGTTCAAAGATGCTCGCAGAACTAACCGAAGGAAGGTGACCAGGTTTCAACTCAAGAAGTGAATCGACTTGATCAGGTAATGCAAGTGGAGGTTGTACAGGCTCTGGTTCCTCTAAAAAGAAATTCTCTTCGTCTAATCCCCAAGAATCAATCTCCTGCTCGTGAGCATGAGCCGGTGGTAAATACCCAGGTCCTTTTGCAAAAATAAAACCGCTGGTCTGTAGCAAAACCGTTAGCGAAATGACAATGCGAATGAGAATCTCTTTTCTTGACAAGAACATCTTTTTCCTCCTAAAAGTGAGAAGATTGAAAAAAACTTGAAGCGTATACCCACTAAATGTCATTCGGCCGTTTTTTCTGACAAAATTGCTCAAACTGGTCAAAATTCGCCTTTTTTCACTCCTTAACGACCTCGTAACGCTTTCCTCACGATCTCGTAGCGGTCAATTGCTACAGTGATGTATCTGTCACCATATCGAAAGTGGCCTACGGCCGTTTTCTAACCGCACGAGGGAGAAAAATGTCCATACAACAGTTTCAAATCAAAAATAGAATGCAGCGTTTATTCTTCTGGGCCGCTTCGGCCGCCTTGCTGGTTTGCCTCCTGGTCATCGCTGGACCAGGTGTCTTTTCAGCTCAGGCGGATGCAGAAGAGGCACTCTACATCGTTACCTTGTCCGAAGCTCCGCTGGCAACCTACAGCGGTGGGCTGCTCGGCCTGCCCGCTACCTCCCCGGCAGCAACGGGCAGTCTGCGCCTAGACCCAACCACACCAGCCAGCGTCGCTTACCGCAACTTTTTAGCCACGCGTCAGGCTCAGGTGATTAGCAGCATAGAGCTGGCCCTGGGGCGAGAGCTAGAAGTTGCCTTCCAGTACGATACGGTCCTCAACGGCTTTGCCGTCACCCTCACCGCCTCTGAAGCTAGCGCGGTTGCCGCCCTGCCAGGTGTCACCGATGTGCAGAAAGATTACAACCGCTACCTGCATACAGATAATGGCCCCGGCTGGATTGGCGCCCCTGGCATTTGGAATGGAACCGATACGGGCGGCTTGCCCGGCACCAAAGGGGAAGGCATCGTCGTGGGCATCATCGACACGGGCATCAACCATGACCATCCCTCCTTCGCCGATGTGGGTGGCGATGGCTACAATCACACCAATCCCCGCGGCCAGTTCTACGGTGCATGCGACCCCATCACCGGCCTACCTTTTTGCAACGACAAGCTCATTGGTCTGTATGACTTCACCGGCACCACTCCCTTCGACGACAATGGGCACGGCAGCCACACCGCCAGCACCACAGCGGGCAACGTGGTCGACGCCTCGCTCATCGCCCCAACCACCACCATCGACCGCACCATCTCTGGCGTAGCGCCACACGCCAACATCATCGCTTACAAGGCGTGCGTCACCACCCCGGCAATCGGCACCTGCCCCATTTCTGGCATCTTAGGCGCTATCAACCAGGCAACGCTGGATGAGGTGGATGTAATTAACTTCTCCATTGGCGGCGGCTCCAGCGATCCGTGGACCGACCTGGATTCCCAGGCGTTCTTTGGCGCCCGCAGCGCCGGTATCTTTGTGGCCACATCTGCCGGGAACGATGGCCCCGGGGCAGCAACGCTTGGCTCCCCAGCCGACTCTCCCTGGGTGATGTCCGTAGCGGCAAGCACCCACAACCGCAAATATGTGAA
>JBHIWP010000055.1:0-21935 GCA_041987425.1 Promineifilaceae bacterium (SeqCode)
CCCGGGCTATTGGCCAACAGCAAACAGAGAGAAATTAGCATATGGCTGTTGCCTATTTCAGGGATGGAGACAAATGAAATTTTTAGTGACTGGCTTCGAGCCATTTGGGCAAAGTAAAGTGAATCCGTCGGAGCAGGTGGTGCAGGCGCTGACCGGGCACACGTTTGCGGGCTTTGCGGTGGAAACGGCCGTTCTGCCCGTGCACCGCTTTCAAGGGCCGCAAAAACTGCTGGCCTTAGTTCAGCAAATCAACCCGAATGCAGTGGTTTGCCTGGGTGAAGCTGGCGGGCGTACGGCTGTTTCTATTGAGCGCGTCGCCGTAAACTTGCTGGACTTTGGCATTGCCGACAATGGGGGCCTGGCAGTGCAGGATGAACCCATTGCAGCTGATGGCCCGGCGGCTTACTTCACCACCTTACCGGTGCGTGCGCTGCACCAGGCCGTTGCCGCCGCTGGCGTCCCGGCTGAGCTGTCACTGAGCGCAGGGGCCTTTTTATGCAACCAGGTAACCTATGAACTGCTGCATTTTTTGGCCTGCCAACAGTGGGCCATTCCGGCTGGCTTCGTCCATTTGCCCTGGCTGCCGGAGCAAGCGGCCAGCCAGGCTCCTGTACGCCCCAGCATGGCGCTTGAGGCGATGGCAACGGCCGTTATCACTATCCTCACAACGCTGCACACAAAGCTGCAAATGGCGTGATCGCCTCACGCGATCCTGGTCTAAAGGCCGATGTCTTCAGCAGGAAACTCTGCTTTAATGTAATTCAAGCCTATCTTCCCAAACTGTTGACAGTCACTGTTAAAATTTGTGACTGTCAACTTTTCTTTGTAACGGAGTAACCTTATGGAACTGTATTTAGCAACGGAAAATGGCGTCTTGTTGGCGCATCGCCCAAATGGCACCTGGCAAACAGAAAAGCGCGGCCTAGACGGCCGTACCGTCACCAGCATCATAGCCCGAGAAGGCGTGATTCTGGCCGGGACCACAAACGGTATTTTTCGCACAGACGATTGCGGCCAGACATGGTACGAACAAAGCCACGGCCTCACCGAGCGTCACGTGCGCTGGTTGGCATTCCACCCCGACATTTCCGACCGTGAATTAGCCGGGACGGAACCAGCAGCCTTGTTTGTCTCCAGCGATGGCGGGGAAAGCTGGGAGGAACGTCCAGAGGTAGCTGAACTGCGCGACAAGTTTGGCTGGTGGCTGCCTTATTCGCCCGAAGCGGGCTGCGTGCGCGGCTTTGCCTTTCATGGGCAGCACCTTTTTGCTGCTGTGGAGGTGGGTGGTCTGCTATGTTCCGACGATGGCGGCGATTCGTGGCAGCTTGCAGACGGCAGCGACGGCCGTCCTCAGTTTGGCAAACCAGCCGACAAGCTGATACATCCCGACGTGCACTCTATTGAAGTGCATCCTGACAGCCACAACTTGCTATACGCGCCTACGGGCGGGGGCTTTTATCGTTCGCACAACGGTGGCGTTAGCTGGAATGGCACGTACCTGGACTGCTACGTGCGGGCCGTGTGGGTCAATCCAAAAAACAGCGAAGAGATGATACTGGGACCCGCAGATAACTCTTCAGGGCGCAACGGCCGTATTGAGCACAGCACAGACGGTGGCCAAACGTGGCAACGGCTAACCGAACCGCAAAACCGCAACATGGTCGAGCGATTTGTGCCTGTTGGGCAAAATCTGTTTGCCGTTATGTCAAACGGTGAACTGTGGCACACGCCACTGCCCCAGCAAAACTGGGCCACTATCTTGCCCAGAGATACAAAAATTAACGCCGCCTGTTCGGCATTTGGCAATTAATCCTTTTACTCCCCAATGTGTTCAAGAAGCGACGGCGGGAGCAAAACCGTATCGATTGCGTGGACAACGCCATTGGTAGCGTCGATATCGCCCTGAACAATTTGAGCGTCGTTGATGGTCACACCGCTGTCGCTCTGCACCACCGTCAACGCCTCAAAGCCTTGACCAAAGCTGCCAATGCGCGTTTGCACGCTTTCCATCTCAACCATATCGGCTACCGTCAGATCAACACCTTGTGGCCAACCATCTGGCGTAAGTAAGTGGTAGAGCAGGATAATCTCATAGTCGTGGGGGTGGCTTTCCAGATAGTCAGCAACTGCTCCGGGCATGTTGGCAAACGCTTCGTCTGTTGGGGCCAAAACGGCATCAAAGTTGTCCCTAAAGCGGAGATCTGTCATAAATATGCTGCCCTCCAAAATGGAGAGAAAGGTGGAAAAACGGCCGTCTGCCTGCAATACGCCCCAAATACTCTTTTCTGGCCCAGTTTCCGGTGCCAGCAGCAGCGTATCGATCACATAGAGCACACCGTTACTGGCCTGAAGCGGCTCATTGGCAACCAGCGCATAATCCACAATCAGCGTTCCTTCAGGTTCTTGTACGGGCAATTCATGTCCGTTCAGCGCCGTCACTGATCCAGCGGCCGTCAAATCTGCCCTGGCGTAAGCACCCTCTACCACATGCGTATCCAGCACCGCACCCAGCACGGCCGGGTCCATCTGGCTAACAACAAGCTCTGAGCGCGTAAAAGCCAGATTAGAGGCGGCAAATACGGTGAAGGGTCCGCCACTCTGCATCTCATCTGCCAGCCCTACACTACTCAGGCCATTGGTGAAAAAGATTAGATTGGGGTCCGCAGACAGCAAATCGAATAAAGTGGGCAAGGTGGCATCAGCCTCAGTAACGCCATTGCCTCCCCCTCCGGCTGTGGTGGGCAGGGGAGCCAGAATATCGTCGCTGGGAGCAGGTTCCGGGCCAGCGCAAGCCACCAGCGCAGCCGACAGAACGAGCAAGAGAACGGTCAAAAGGGGTTTGAGTTTACGCATAGCTTCCATCTTCTCCTACAAGCAAGCCAATTTTGCAAAATTGACCAACAGATTTAACTTTATTAGACGGGCAGCCTGGCGCCCATTTTGATCGGAACGGCCGTTTTTTACCAGCCACTGGCCTGGAAAACGGCCGTTAACACTGCTCGCCTTTCCGCATCCGTCATCACACGCGGGCAGCAGTAATTTTCAATGAGCCCGGTCCACAGCTCAACGCTGAGCAAACGGCCGTCATAAAAAACATAGCTATCCACAAAGGTCTGCCGCGTGCCCAACTGATCCATTTGGTCAAAAAAGAGGTTGCCCAAACCATAGTGGATAAATGCGCCTTCGACAAAGGCAAACCCCTGCGCATGATGTGCCTGGCTGCCAGAAACGGCCGCTGCCCCCGCCTGCGCCAGCGCCGCAAAGTCCACCTTCTGCTGTGCCGTCGCCGCATAATGATAATATTCATGATACTGTAGCGTCGCAATCACCAGATACCCTTCGGCAGCCAGCTCAGTAACTTGCGCCGTAAACCCATCGTCACAAGGACGCGCGCCCGGTTTATCGGCCCCTGCCCAGGCAAACGGCGGGCCTACCGGATTGCAGCCCACAAAGGCGATGCGGTTGCCGTTATGCTCAAACACAGCAGGCTGCAGCGCCGCCTCAATGTTCGCACCCCCGCCAAACACCGCCATCCCGGCATCCGCATACAGGTCCAGCGAGTGCAGCAGCGCGTCGGTGCCCCAATCGTTGACGTGATTTCCGGTTAGCTCCACCACGTCAATGCCCAGCCAGGCCAGCAGCTCAAAGTAAGCGTCGTGAGAACAGAACAAGGTCCCACCGATGGGATTAGGATAAGGGCACTCTGGCGTAAAGGAGACTTCATTGCTGACGTGGGCAATGTCGGCCGTTTGCAGCACCGGCCCCACCGCCTGCCCCGGCGCGAGAATGTCGCCGATTTCCATCTGGTAGGCGGTAGCACGCGTCAGCGCCGTAACGCCGCTCATGGCTACGCGGGTCAGCTTAGCAGGGTCCCAATTGCTGGCAGGACCGTCCCAAACAGCCAGGAACTTGCCTACGGCCGTTTCCTCACCAGCCACATTTACGGCCACCGTCAGAGGATAGTCGCCCATGTCAAAGCCGGGCATCAACGGCGACGCACCGTCCAGCCGCAGCAGCTTAAGATCTGGCCGCAGCTCGTGGAAAGGTAGAATGACGAGGGACGGCCGTTCCGCCCAGGCACGTTCTACCAGTTCAAGCTCATTGGGCACAAAAGTAACGTTTTCACGAGCAGGCCCCAACGGACCAGCCATCGGCCAAAAAACACCATCTTCAGCAAATACTCTCCAGGGTGACGGAGCACGCGCCTGCCACTTGGCCTCCACCTCCAGCAGCGAAATCTCGTCCTCAAAGGTGGCAAATGGCGCGGCTACTACGTACACCCACTCGGCCAGCGGCTCGCCGTGCCCCAGCGTCAGCACCACATCGGCACTGCTGGCGTCATCCACCCAGGCAAATGGAGCGGGCAGCGCCTGCGCCCGGGCAACCAAATCACCCGGCACGCCTGCTTCAGCGGAAATTGTCAACGGAGGAACGGCCGTAGCCGTTGCGGAGGGCTGCGGCGTTGGCGAAGCGTCTGCCTGGGCAGTGGGTCCGCTGACCACGGGCGTGGGTGGCAGTACCACTGGCGTAACGGGGGAAACGGCCGTTGCCGCCGGTAACTGTGCCCCGTTGCCGCATCCTGTTAGCCAGAACAAAGCAAACAGATATAATCCACTCCAGAAATGTTGTCCGGTAAAACAGGCTTTACCTTGCCTGCCTAACAAAAAGTCCATCGTATGTCCGAAATCGATCTTAAAAATCCAAGCCTTTATATTAACCGAGAACTCAGCAATATCGAATTTAACCGGCGCGTGCTGGAAGAGTGCGATAATCCCGAACACCCGCTGTTGGAACGCGTGAAATTCCTGGCTATTTTCCACGGCAATATGGATGAGTTTTTCATGGTGCGCGTCTCTGGCCTGAAGCAGCAGGTGCTGTTGGGCATCACCGACCGCCCCGCCGATGGACTGACGCCCCGTGAGCAGCTTGTGGCCATTCACCGAACCGGCACGCAGCTCTTTGCCCAGGCCACCAACATCTGGCTCAAAACGCTGCAGCCAGCCCTGGCCGACGTTGGCATTCACACGCTGAACCACAGCCAGCTAAAAACGCGCCAGCAAAAGAAATTAGCGGCTTACTTTGAGCAAGAAATCTTCCCGGTACTTACGCCCCTGGTTTTCGATCCAACCCATCCCTTTCCTCATATTTCTAATCTCAGCCTGAACCTGGCGGTTGAAGTGCGCGATCCTGAGACGGATGAAATTCACTTTGCCCGCGTAAAAGTGCCCGCCACCCTGCCCCGCCTGGTGCCGCTCAACCCGCTGGACCCGGACGAACTGCTGCCGCCCGCTACGCAAAAGTTTATCTGGCTGGAACAGGTCATTGCCGCCAATCTGGATCGCCTCTTCCCCGGTATGGACGTGCGCGCTTCGTATCCCTTCCGCGTTACGCGCAACACGGATATGGAAATTCAGGAAGAAGAAGCCGACGATTTGCTGCTGACGATGGAAGAAAATTTGCGCCAGCGTCACTTTGGCCGGGTGGTGCGTTTGGAAATTGACGAAGAAACGCCCGACACGATCCGTAATATTCTCATTAACAACCTGAAGGTGAGCGCAACCGACGTCTACGCCACAAATGGACCGCTGGGGTTGAGCAGCCTGTGGGAACTGCACCGGCTGGAACGGCCAGAGCTGAAAGACGAAGGGTATCAGCCGATGATGCCCCAAAATTTGCGCACGGGTGATTCAATCTTCAATGTGCTGCAGCGGGGCAACGTTCTGCTGCACACGCCGTACGACAGCTTCTTGCCGGTAGTGGACTTTGTAGAAACGGCCGCTGAAGATCCAAACGTGCTGGCGATCAAACAGACCCTTTACCGCCTGGGGCCAAACCCGCCTATTGTCCATGCCCTCATGAAAGCGCGGGAAAACGGCAAGCAGGTGGCGGTCCTGGTGGAGCTCAAGGCCCGCTTTGATGAAGAGTCTAACATTGAATGGGCCCGCGCCCTGGAACGGGCCGGGGTGCACGTTGCCTACGGCGTGATTGGCCTGAAGACCCACTGCAAGCTGTGCCTGGTTGTGCGCCGAGAGCGAGACGGCATCCGGCGGTATGTACACATGGCTACAGGAAATTACAATACGATCACCGCTCGCCTGTACACGGATCTGGGATTGATTACCAGTGACGAGGAGATGGGAGCTGATGCTTCTGAGCTGTTCAACTACTTAACTGGCTACTCCAAACAGGTGGCTTATCGCAAGTTTTTGGTGGCTCCGGTCAACTTACGCGAAAACTTATTGCAGCTAATAGAAAAAGAGAGCGAGTACGGCCGTAACGGCCGTATCATCATCAAGGCCAACTCTTTGGTGGACCCCGGGGTCATACGGGCACTGTATCAGGCATCGCAGGCGGGGGTGCAAATCGACCTACTCATTCGCGGCTTTTGCTGCTTGCGGCCTGAGGTACCGGGGGTGAGCGATAATATTCGGGTGAGGAGTATCGTGGGACGCTTTTTAGAGCACAGCCGTATCTATTACTTCCACAACAATGGCGACCCGCACATTTATGTAGGCAGCGCCGACCCCATGCCGCGCAACATCTACCGGCGGGTTGAGGTGCTTTTCCCCATTGAAGATGAACAAGAGCGACAGCAAGTCATCACCATTTTGACCGTATATTTGCACGATACGGCCAAGGCGCACGTGCTTAAATCAGACGGCAGTTACGAACCCGTTATCAATACGCTGCCTGAAGGAGAAGAGCCGTTTAACAGTCAGCATTGGCTGCTGTACGGCCGTCACGCCGAAGAAGAACCGCCTTTTGATCCCACCGTGTTGCCGCCCGTTTGCCTGCAACCAGAAGATAAAACGCGCAAGAGAAAAGTTGAGGCGTAAGGCTGCTGCTTTGCTCTCTTCTTTTTAAGATGCGGCTCCCAGCAAGACCGCCAAGAACCAAACCATAAAGTCATACTTCATTAGTTGGCTCAGCTTTTCTAACTGAGGGCCGGTTCGTTCCCGGGTGACGCGCACCAACACGTAAAGCAGCACTGGATACACGCCCAGCACCACAATCAGCGCATACACCGGCTGGTAGACATTCAGCATATAGGGCAGCATCATTATTACCAGCGTGGCAGACCCCAAAATGTAGAAAACAATTCTCGCAGGGCGGCGGCCCCACACGGTAGCTACGGTACGGCAGCGCTGGCGCAGGTCGCCTTCATAGTCCGCCAGGGTCTTAAGCACTTCTCGCCCCATGATGGCAGAGGCGATGATAACGGCCAGCCACAGCGTGGGGCGGGGATTTCCGGCCGCAATGCCACCGAAAATGGCGCTCATGGCGGAGATGGCCGCCACAATGGCGTTGCCCATCAGCACTGTGCTTTTGAGCCGCCAGGAGTAGAGATAGAGCATGGCCGCAGAGCCTGTGGCCACGGCAAAAGCAATGGGGTTGATGAAAGCAGCCAGCACAATGGAAATGGCCGTCATAATGACTGAATAAAGCACAGCAGAACGCGGGGAGACCATGCCGGAGGGCAACGGCCGTTGCGGTTGGTTAATTTTATCGATTTCAATGTCCCGATAGTCATTCCAGGCGTTGGCCGCAGCGGTAATAAACCAGGTAGCCAAAATTGCCAGCGCTACTTTACCCCAGGCGCCGGTACCCGCGACGTACCCTCCCAGCAGCACCGCCAACCCACCAGACAGCGTCGTAAGTGGGCGGCTTATTTTGTACAGTCCTTTCAACTCCTTCAACATGTTCTTTCTGCCTCCGTAGAATGTTGAACTTTAGGGTTTCTCAAGCCTGATGGATTTCCTCGAACCAGGTGCGTTTCGTTGAAATGGATCAGGTCTTTTTCCGAATCCTGAATTAATAAACCCTCATTGGCAAAAAAAGATACAATGGAATCATGATTACCAGCTTGAGCAATGCCAAAATTAAGCACGTGCGCCGGTTACAGTCCGATCGCCGCTTTCGTGACCGGGAAAACCAGTTTGTGGTAGAGGGGACTCGCTGGCTCACGGAGTTGGTGACTATGGCGCGCCCCGCAGAACTGCTTTTTGTTACAGAACGATGGTTGGCTACGGCCGTTCACAGCCAAATTTTACAACAACTCAGCGCCCTGGGACAATCTACCCCGATAGAGGTGAGCGAAGAAGTGATGCAGGTCATGAGCGACACCACTACCCCTGCTGGCGTCTTGGCGGTGATCTCTATGTCGCCGCGTCCCTTGCCAGCCAATCCCACACTGCTGCTGGTGCTGGACGCAATTAGCACGCCAGGAAACCTGGGCACGATGCTGCGCACGGCGGGCGCCGCCGGGGTCGACGGCGTCCTGCTCGGGCCAGATTGTGTCGATTTGTACAATCCAAAGGTGCTGCGGGGCAGTATGGGCGCCCATTTGCGGCTGCCAGTGCACAGCCAAAGCTGGGCGGAAATTGCCCACACGGTGCAGGGGACGCAGGTGTGGGTGGCCACGGTTCAGGCAGAAAAAGCGTATACGGCCGTTAACTGGCGCCAGCCTTCTACCCTTATTGTTGGCAGCGAAGCCGCTGGAGCCGGTGCAGAAGCCAGGCAAATTGCCGCAGGCCGCATCACCATTCCCATGCACGCCGCCACCGAGTCGCTAAATGCAGCCATGGCCGCAGGCATTATTCTTTTTGAAGCAGCCCGGCAGCGCACAACGCTTTAAGAAGAATTGGGGCCTATTGGGTCACGCGGGGCGTAATGGCAATGTGGAAGGCAGCCGCTTCCTCTTCATCTTCAGCGGCCTGGTAAACAAAAGGACGACGGCACTCCAGGCAGCATCCTTCGTAGTGGTAATGGGTAATATCTAGCCGCACGCCGTAAGATTTAACAACCAGCTCTGGCATTTCTAAATTCCATTCCAGATCTAACCAGCTCGATTGGCTGTTGGCAACGGCCGTATCCAGCGCCTCTTCACCAAAAATAACCCGGTACCCGGCCCAAAAGTAGCTGCAGCGGCCACAAGCAGCAAAGAGATCCTTCACCTGCTGCAAGGTTGGCTGCCGTTTACGCGTTGGCCGAGGGGCCTTACGCTGACCCTTTTGCCGACCATGCAGACGCTTGAGCGGTTTTTTGGGGCGACTCACCTCTTCAGCAGGCTGTGCGGCCTCCGCCACGGGGGCAGGCGCTGGTAATTCCTCTTCTTCCGATTGCTGCTTATCCGATTCAGCAGACGTTTCCATGAAATTTATCCGTGTTTTGTGGAGAACAAAAAGTTTTTAGAAATAGTTTCAGTCTAAATTTGCTTTTGTTCTCCTTAACGTAAACCATCGATGGCCTTTCGGTTTTCAAATTACTTTTTGTGGTTTACGTTCTTTATGAAATGTAGCCGTAACATTGACATTAAGTGGCTGATTCTAGCGGGATTTAATGGCATCTGTCAAATTGGGCTACAATAGGACGATATGGATATTCGTTCAGTAACGTTGTTGAGTGAGCCCAACTTTCCGCTGGCAAATATGGCTGATTTTTTTACGGCCGTTCAATCTACTTTCTCCTTTCCCCTGCAATCTACCCGCCTGGCCACAACGCCCTTCCCCACCTGGTGGCCCGCAGATATGTACAGCGAAGCACAGATGCAGCAGCACGCTCAGGAGCTGGCCCAGCAGTGGCAAGAAGCAGGCGCAAATTACATCAGTCTGGGACCAGTGCTGCTGGCACACGATGCCCGCTGGCTGAGCCAGATTCCCTTGCTGCTGTCGGCTACAGATGCCCTCTTTGCCACAGTTGAAATTGCGGATACACAGGGGATGATCGATACGGCGCGCTGCCAGCGCGCCGCCAGGCTCATCCAAACTGTTAGCCGGATTCTGCCCAATGGTTTTGGAAATTTATACCTGGCCGCACTGGCCAACTGCTCATCTGGCTCGCCGTTTTTTCCCGTAGCTTACCATCAGGGTGGCCCGGCGCGCTTTGCCATCGCCGTCGAATCGGCCGATCTGGCTTTGCAGGCTACCCAAACGGCCGCTTCCCTGGATGAGGCGCGGCAGAATTTGGTAGATGTCATCGAAACGGCCGCTTTCCAGCTGAGCCTCACCGCCCAAAAATTAGCCGATGCCCACCAGGTTCAGTTCAGCGGCATCGACTTCTCATTGGCTCCATTCCCAACCGGCGACAAAAGCCTGGGCGCGGCGCTGGAAGCGCTGGGCCTGCCATATTTGGGCAGCGCAGGCAGCCTGTTTGCCGCTGGATTTGTTGCCGACGCGATTGCCCGCGCCAACTTCCCCAGCTGCGGCTTTTCTGGACTGATGCTGCCTGTCTTAGAAGATTCCGTGTTGGCTCTGCGCGCGGCTGAGGGCGTATTGTCTGTGCAGGATTTACTCAGCTACAGTGCGGTTTGTGGCGTGGGGCTGGACACAATTCCACTGCCCGGAGATGTAAGTGAGGAGGCGTTAACGGCCATACTGCTGGATGTAGCCATGCTGGCCAGCCGCCTCAACAAGCCGCTCACCGCCCGGCTCATGCCCCTGCCCGGCCTGACCGCTGGCGATCCAGTTTCCTTCGACTTCCCCTACTTTGCCGACAGCCGGGTGATGGGTGTTGCGGGAGGCAGATTGTCGGGCCTGATGATGCAGGAAGGGCAGATTTCTGTTAATCCAGTGAAAAGTGATAAGTGAAAAGTGACAAGTAATCAATCTCCAACGCGCAGCATCAGGCAGCTTTTGGCCGACTGGCAAACGGCCGTTGCCAACACGCCACACATGCAGCCGCCACCCTACGACGGGCCAGACGTGCAAATCCAGATGTTCACCGAGAAGACAGGCGAGGTCACACCCGGTAGCAGCTTTGTCGCCCGGGTGCGCACCACAAGCGACGGACACGTCTGGATTAGCAAGGCCGTTGAGCTGGGTGCCACGTTCATCCTGGCCGAAAAACCGGCCGCAGAGCTGGGCCTGACGCTGCCGGAAAACGTGATCTATTGGCAGGTGCCCGATACGGCCGAAACGCTGGCCTGGCTTTCGGCCGCCTGGTATGGCTTCCCCAGCCGCCAGCTCATCATGATTGGCGTAACCGGAACCAACGGCAAAACCAGCACCGTGGACCTGATTCGGGGCATTCTTAAGGCCGCAGGTGTTCGCCTGGGGATGCTGAGCACGCTCAAAGCCATCATTGGCGACTTCCAGGAGCCGCTGGAGCTACACGTCAGCACGCCAGAAGCGCCCGTGGTGCAGCGCTACCTGCGCCAGATGGTAGATGGAGGCGTTACCCACTGCATCTTAGAATCTACCTCCATTGGCTTAGAGCAGCACCGAGTAACGGCCGTTGAATTCGACGTGGCCGTCATCACCAACATTACACACGAACACCTGGATTACCACGGCAGCTTTGAAGCCTACACTCAGGCCAAGGAGCGCCTGTTTCACAGCGTGGCCACCAATGACCCTGCCTCACGCAAACCGGCCAACGTGGTGAAAACGGCCGTGCTCAACCTGGATGACAGCTCCTACCAACGCTTGAGCACCATCCCCGCGCCGCGCCAGATCCACTACAGCCTGCAAAACTCAGCCGCCGATCTTTACGTCACGGATTTAGTCACCGATCCCGCTGGGTCCAGCTTCACGCTGCACCTAAATGGCAACGCCTTGCCGGTACGCTCGCCGCTGCTCGGCATTTTTAACGTGGCCAATATTTTGGCCGCTGCCGGGGCCGGGTTGGCGCTAAACATCCCGGCCGAGACCATTAAAAACGGTGTGGAGGCCGTGGGGCAGATTCACGGCCGTATGCACCAGATTCAACGCGGGCAGGAATTTATTGTGCACGTGGATTTTGCCCACACGCCCGACGGTTTGGAAAAGGCGATTCAGGCGGCGCGAGGAATTCTGAATGAGATGGGGCGGAACGGCCGTGTCATCACCGTGTTTGGCAGTGCGGGCAAGCGAGACCCGGAAAAACGCCGCATGATGGCCGAGATCTCTACCCGGCTGGCTGAGCTCACGATCCTCACTGCTGAGGACCCGCGTACAGAAGCGCTGGAAGACATTTTGGCAGCCATGGCTGCCGGGTGCCGGGCAGAAGGCGGTGTAGAAGGGGAAACTTTCTGGCGCATACCAGACCGGGGCCAGGCCATCTACTTTGCCCTGACTCTGGCTCAGCCAGAAGATTTTGTGCTGGTCTGCGGCAAGGGGCACGAACAGTCTATGTGCTTCATCACCACCGAGTACCCCTGGGACGACATTGATGCCAGTGAAGCAGCCCTGGACGCTTTCCTGGCCGGTGAGTCAATGCCGGATTTGGGCCTGCCAACCTACGATCCCGATTTTACATTGACGATTTCCAGCTGAGGCTTTAGGATAAGATACCCTTGAGCATCATTTCGAACGCTTTTGGCGAGACGTCTCTCGAAGCTGACAAGCTTATAAGCCTGTGAGTATTTAGAGGTCTCTCTCCTTAGACGAAGTTGCGAATGATGTTTGTGGGGTATAACAGTCGGACAATATTGGTAAGCGTCTTATCTTTTACACACTCGGAGGCCTTATGCTTTCTCAACTTATCAGCCGCGTGCGCCGCAATCACGGCCTGGAACACGCCACAATTCATATTCTTAGCGAAAAACACAAAAATTTCAGCGCCCAAGGGAACTCCAACCACAAGGGATTTAACCTGAACATTTACGGCGACGTTTCGGAAGAGGATGTAGCCGATGCGGTGGAAGAAGCGTTCGGCCGTATGAAAAAAGGCGAGCACCACCTGGCCGTCCATCCCAACTGCGGCACAGTTCTTTTGACCACCGCCACCCTGGCGGCGCTGGCGGCACAGGCCACCTTTGCCATAGAGCAGCGCCGACAAAAACAGCCCCATATGAATTTGTCTGTGTTGTTGAATGGCTTGCCAACGGCCGTACTTGCCGTTGTCTTCTCGCTTATCGTTTCCCGGCCCATTGGGGTGCAGTTACAGGCCAAATACACGGTTGAAGGCGACCTGCAGGATATGGAGCTGCACAGCGTGCGCCCTGTTCAGCCTTCGCCAATCACTCGGTTGTTTCAGCTCCTACTCACCGGCGGCAGCCAAATAGCTGCCAAATCGTACCGAATCACAACCATCAACTAAGATTAGGGCGACCGGCTGGGTCGCCCTAAACACACCTCCCACCCATGTTCTACATCTTCCACGGTGACGATACACACGCTCAGCAGGAAACGGTAGCTCAGCTCATCGGCAAGATGGGCGACCCGGCCATGCTGGACCTGAATACGACCAAGCTGGAAAGCAATGTGAGCTTTTCACAACTTCAGCAGGCGGCCAGCGCCATACCATTTTTGGCCAAGGTCCGCCTTATCATCGTGCGCGATTTGCTCAGCAGCAAGCTGGATAAAGCGTACCAAAAGCAGCTGCTGGAATATCTACCCATCCTGCCGGAAACAACCCGGCTGCTTTTTTTGGAATCACAATCGCTGCGGGCTAACGACCCGCTGGTGAAGCTGGCGGAAAGCGAAAAAACGGGCTATGTGAAGCAGTTCACCCGGCCGGAGGGCGCCGCATTGGAGCGGTGGATTCGTCAGCAGGTGGAGGGGGGGAACGGCCGTATCACTCCACAGGCCACTAATATGCTGGCAGCGAATATCGGCAGCCAGATGGAAATTCTGAGCCGTGAGATTGAAAAGCTGCTGCTTTACTGCAATGGCGAAGAGATTCAGTCTGACCAGGTGAAATTACTGAGTCCCTACGCTGCCGAAGCCAGCATATTTGATCTGGTGGATGCCCTTGGCAACCGCAACAGTAAAAAAGCCTCTCAACTGCTGCAAGAAAAATTCCGAGAAGGGGCCGATCCGTTTTACCTATTCTCTATGTTCATCAGGCAGTTTCGCCTGCTCATACAGGTAAAGGAGCTGGCAGACCAGGGCAAACGGCCGCCAGCCATCAGCCAGGAGCTAAAGATGCATGGCTTTGTCGTGGGCAAGCTTTATCAGCAGTGCCAGGGCTTCAGCATGGCCCAGCTAGAGCAAATTTATCGTCATTTGCTGGACATTGATGTGGCCGTAAAGACCGGTCGCAACGATATGACAACGGCCCTTAACTTGTTGGTTGCCAGTTTAACCGCTGTGCCATAAGGAAAGTCTGCCTTGCTTGCGCGGGTACAGCAAACTCCCCAACGCGTCGCTCCCCTGTTCTTTCTGATCGTAATTTTGCTGTACGGCTATGGTGTCTGGCAGCAATATTTATACGTCAACACGGACCGCTTTCAGACAGACCAGTCCGCCTACCTGGAGGCGGCAAAACTGCTAAGAACATCTAACTATACAGCACTTACAGATCGCGCCCGGATGCCAGTATACCCTTTTTTGCTCTCGCTGCTGTATGAGCCCGGGTTGAGTGATGAGGCTTTTTTTGCGCGGGGGAAGCTGCTCAACGTTGGGCTTTCGCTGCTTATTTTACCCATCTTATTCTGGATTTTTTACCGTTATTTGCCGCTATTTACAGCCGTAAACCTCTTCCTCATCCATGCCTTTACCCTTTACATCTTTAAGGCGGCCTATACACAAGTGGAGCTGCTTTTTTATCTGCTCAGTTTTGTTGGCTATCTGCTGATGTGCTATTTGTTGCTAAAATCGGAAACGCCTGGTTTGTGGAAGACGGCCGTTTTCACTGGTGTACTTCTGGGGCTGGCTCACTTAACCAAAGCATCCATTCTGCCAGGGTTGGTGCTGTTTGTGGGAACGACCGTGTTGCAGGCAATTGTGCGCCAGTTCAAAGAGCCGCTAAATCCGTTCGCGCCCGGCGCATTCCTGAAACGACTCGTCACTCCTGCTCTCGTTATCTTTTTCTTTCTGTTGACAATCTGGCCCTACATTCAAAACAGCAAGGAGCAGTTTGGACATTACTTTTACAATGTCAACTCCACATTCTACATCTGGTACGATCATTGGGATGAGGTTGAAGCAGGTACCAAAGCCTATGGCGACCGCGTAGGCTGGCCTACACTACCCGCCGACGAAATTCCCACCGCCGCCAAATACCTGCGCGAGCACAGCACCAGCCAAATTTTCGAACGATTTTTTAATGGCTTTTTGGTCATTCTGATCACCACCACAAACTCCTATGGGTACGTGGTCTATTTTTGCCTGCTATCCAGCCTTGTGCTCGTCCTGGCACTTGTCCAGCGCCACCGAACTGTGGCCATCATTAAACAGCATCTATTTGTTGGTTTGTTTGTCGTCAGCTACTTTGCCGCCTACAGCTTGCTGTACGCCTGGTTTTGGCCCATCTCCTCTGGGAACCGTTTCATTTTGGTACTATTTTCTCCCGCGATGTTTACCCTGGCCATTATTTTGTATCGACTCTTTGCCCAGCAACTCAGCCTAAAAGTCCGGCAGAACTCTACGCAAACCTTGCATCTGGGCCATTTGCTAAACTGGATAATATTTGTCCTACTGTTACGTGATGGGTATATAATTCTTACTGAGCGGATCGGAACAATGTATGGTGGTTTTTGATTTCGGTGAGGAAAATGAAAAACAACTTGCTTCTCGTTACGGCCTTTCTGCTGATCTTTTTGCTACCCGCCATGGGATGCAGTGTAGAGACGGCCCACGCGCCTATAGAAGGTGAAGGTGCGGAGGAAACGCCTACGCCAGCCCCTACGGCCACCTTTGCCCCGAATACGGCCGTTATTTTCAATCGTTCTGGCGGCATTGCCGGATTAGATGAAACATGGACTGTTTTTCTAGACGGTACCGTCGAAACCAACAGCACCACCCAGCCACAGCTCTCTGCTGAAGACGTGGAGCAGCTGCTAAATAGCCTGGAAAGCACCGGCTTTTTTGAGCTGGAGGATCGTTACATGCCAGAAGATACGTGCTGTGACCATATTTTCTACCAGGTAACGGCCGTATCCGGCAGCCAGCGCCACACGGTTGCCACGCTAGAAACCACCCCAGACATGCCTGAAGCGCTACAGCAAACGCTCCGCCTCATCCAGGCCGCCCTCTTCGAGAGTAGCAATCAGTGATGTCTGAACGACTCAATTCTGTTCAGGTAGCATTGCAGCGGCGTAGGGCCACAGCCCCGGCAACCCGCCGGTATGTAGAAAAATAAGCTGGGCATCAGAATTGAAACGGCCGTTTGCCACCAGATCCAGCAGACCAGCAAACGCTTTCCCAGAATAGACCGGGTCCAGCAAGACACCTTCCAGTTGAGCCACCAGCCGGATAGCCGCCACCGCTTCCGCTCGCAGTTGGGCATAACCCTGCCCCACGTACGTGTTTTCAATCATAGGCACCTCGTTCGCAGCAAACGTGTGAGGGCGTCCCAGAAAGGTGCAAACCTCTGTAGCCAGGCGGGCAATGCTGGCCGGGAATGTTCGCCACAGCTTGCCTACGTCAATTCCCAATACCTGAATGGGCGAGCCTAGCAGCCAAAAACCGGCCCAAAGCCCGGCCAGCGTCACCCCGGTACCCACCGGCATGATGAGCGTTACCTTTTGCGGGCTTAAGCCAAGCTGCTGAATCTGTGCCTGAATTTCGGCAGCGGCGGCCACATAGCCCAAACAGCCAACGGCCGTATGCCCTCCCACCGGCATGAAATAAGCCCCAGGCCCCACAAACAGCCAGCTCACCAGCCGCACCAGCCGTATCGTCGTTTCCAGCGTCATAGTGGCATCGCCGCCACCACCGAAAGGAATGAAGTGCAGCTTCGCCCCAAACAGCTGGTCCAGCAGCAGATTGCCTTGCAGCAAAGACGGCCGTTTCTCAAAGAAAAACAGATGCGTCTGTAAGCCCAACCGGGCGCAGGCCGCCGCAGTCATTCTGGCATGGTTGGACTGCAGCCCGCCAAAGGTGACCACCTTCCGCTTTTTCTGAGCCACGGCCTCGCCCAGCAAAAATTCCAGGGGCCGACCCTTGTTACCGCCGCCACCCGGCCCCAGCTCATCGTCACGCTTTAGCCAGATTTGCGGCCCGGCCAGCTGCCCCGTCAGGCGCGGCAACATCTGCAAAGGGGTGGGTACTTGATTCAAAGTCAGGCGGGGGACCGGCCGTATAGCCGCCAACAGCTGTTCAGGTGTCATCATTTTTTGCAAGGAGGCGTTCTGCTACTCGCCAATCTCCTTCTGCAAATAGCGCGCCAGCCGCTTGCCCAGACTAATGATGGTCAACACAGTTGGCCGCGCCAGCGCCTCTGGAAATACGGAGGCATCGCAAACATACAGGCCAGCAACTTCCGTTTGCAGATTGTTATCCAGCATCTCTCCCAGGCGCACGGTTCCGGAAGGATGCGTGCCGCGCAGCGGCGTGGTGAAAATAGTCTCAGGATCGCAGCCCGCCTGCCGCAGAATGCGTCCCGCTACGGCTTCAGCCGCTTCCAGCCGCCGCCGGTCGCTATCCGTCAGCCCCTTGTTGATGGTGAAGCCCTTACCAAGCGTCCGCACCGCGCCGCTAATCTCATCCTTCAGCTTGATCATTACGCCATAGGTTTGCCCCCAGCGGTGCCAGGTGAGGGGATAGGCTGGCCCTTTTTGCAGCATAACGAGTGGGTAGTTGAGCCACGGATCAATCAGCGTGGAGTAAAGGACCCCCAGCTCGTCGTCAGGACAGCTCCAGGTCATGGGCGGCTCCTGGCCGATGCCCTTGTTCTGTGCGTGGCCATAGACCATGACGGTTGTGTCCATTGTGAGGCCCTGGCCTGCCTGAGTCAGACCGCTGCGCTGCAAAATTAGCGGCGTACCGATGCCGCCCGCCGCCAAAATCACAATTTTGCCATACAGGCGAAACGGCCGTTCCCCTTTTTGCCCACTTACGCCCAAGATACGGCCGTTTTGCCACAATACCTTGTTCACTTTTGCCCCCGTCCATAAGTCGATGCCCTGCCGGACTGCCTCATCGACAAAAGAGGCAGCGTTCCACTTTGCCCCGCAGCGGCAGCCCAGCATACAGCTTGCGCCGCAGTCAAAGCCGTTGTGAGACTGCCCGGGCAGCATAAATTTGTCTTGGGGCTGCCAATCCATCCCCAGGTCGGCGGCTGCATCGGCAATGCGCGTGGAGGCCACGCCGCGCAGGCTGGCAGGCAGCGGGGCAATGCCCAGTTCAGCCACTGTTTCTTCCGCTTCCTGGCTGAGATCGATGCCGTATTTGTGCTGCCACCAGGGCAGCGGACGCTCGGCACAGCCACAATACATACTCGTAGCGCCGCCCAGCATCAACGGCCGTATAATGTTCACCCCCTCCTGCGTAAGCAAAAACGAAGCTCGATCCGCATAAAGCATGGCGCCCGCATAGGTGCCGTACAGCCGACTTTGCCGCCAGTCATGACCCCGTTCTAGCAGCGTCACGGCCAGGCCAGTTCCAGCACGTGCTATCTCTCTGGCGACGGTTGCCCCCCCAGGGCCAGACCCTACAATGATAATATCCGTCTGTTTTTCAATCATGCCTCAACCATCTTTAGCCAATTGCTGCCCTCAATCTATTCTGATTTGCATCACCTACAATTCCTTTATGCCACAGTTCTGCGCAACCGCCAATTGCTTGGACAATCTTCTTTGTTAGGCTAGAATGTGGCAACAATCCTCAACGTTCAAACTTGTATCCTTTTACTGCTTCGCCCTTGTACCGATCTAACTCGCTGTAATCACAATCTATCACCAATGCCTTGGACGATCTTCTGGAGCGCTATGTCTGCCAAACGGCTGGTTTTAATCCTTCTATGTTTTCTGCCTGCCTGCCTGCCTGCGCCCAATGAGCAAGCCTCTCAAAACAACGATTTGCCTCCTTCTCAAGACCCAACTGTCAGCGCCACGCCAATCGAATCGCTTGACGCGGAAACCAGCGACCTGCTTGCCCAATACCTTGCCCTGCGCGGCGTACCGGGGCAATTTACCGGCGGCGAGTGGAACGAGGAAGTCGATCTTTGGCTGGGGCGCAAGCATACGGCCATGCGTGAATTGGGCAGCAGATTAGGCAATGGCGATTTTAGCTGCGATCAGCTAACTGACTTACTGCAGCAGCCCGACCACACTGTACAAGGAGGTGATCCCCTACATGATCTGATCGAGAGAATACCCACTTTTGAACCGCCGCAAGACACAACCGCGCAATTTTTAGTGTACGAATGGCGCGGCACCCATGACTTTTTATTTTTTGTTTGTGAAAACGGCCGTATCACTAATGCAGATTGGTGGTACGCTGGCGAGTAGGGGCCAGGCAATCAGTGAGTCACTCCGGGTGTGAGAGCAGATAACACCCACTTGCCTCGCCCTCACTTACATTTGGAGGATAACATGAAAAAATGGCGACTTATTTTATTTATCGGCCTGATCGGACTGCTGGCAGCCATTGCCATCCCCAACCGCAACCAGGAGACACAGCAGGTCTTTGCAGGCCCGCTGGAAAATGGCAGCCTGATTGTGCGGGTTTACTTCGACGATCTGGCTACCGCCCGGCGAATTGCCGTCAGCTTCGAACCCTTAAGATCTGACTATTCCAAGGGCTACCTGCTCCTGGCGATAAATGCCGAAGAGCTGGCCCAACTGGAAGCCTCGGGCCTGCAATTTGAGGTTGATGAAGCGCTAACTGCCCATTACGCGCCTCACAATAACATCGTTCCTGTTGTTCCAAGCATCCAAACAATACCTGGATATTCTTGCTACCGAACGGTGGAAGAAACGTTTTCTACGGCCGCTTCTCTGGCTGCTAACTATCCCACCCTGGCTAGCTGGAGCGATGTCGGAAATTCCTGGGAAAAGACACAGAGCCTGGGTGGCTATGATATGCAGGTATTAAAGCTGACCAATTCGGCCATTCCTGGGCCAAAGCCGATCATCTTCATCACCAGCGCCATTCATGCTCGAGAATATACAACGGCCGAGCTGACCACCCGCCTGGCCGAATTCCTCGTGACCAACCACGGCATAGACGCAGATGCCACCTGGATTTTGGATTATCACGAGGTCCACTTTATGCTACAGGCCAACCCAGACGGCCGTAAAATGGCTGAAAACGGCCTGCTGTGGCGCAAAAATACCAATCAGAACTACTGTGGAGCCACCAGCAATAGCCGGGGGGCCGACCTCAACCGCAACTTCCCCTACAATTGGGGCTGCTGCGGCGGTTCCAGCGGCAGCCAATGCTCCGATACTTATCGCGGAGCCAGCGCCGCATCTGAACCAGAAACGCAGGCCGTCGTCAACTACATCCAGGCCAACTTTGTCGATAATCGCGGTCCTGGTGACAGCTCGCCAGCTCCGCTAGACACCGAAGGCATCTACCTGGACATTCACAGCTCTGGACGACTGCTGCTCTGGCCCTGGGGCCACACCAATACGCCCGCGCCCAACGGCACGCAGTTGCAAACGCTGGGGCGCAAGCTGGCCTACTTCAACGGCCATACGCCACAGCAATCGATCGGCCTCTACCCCACTGATGGCACAACGACCTCGTTTGCCTACGGCGAGATGGGTCTGGCTGCCTATACCTATGAATTAGGCACCGAATTTTTTGAATCGTGCAGCTATTTTGAAAACACATTGGTGCCCGACAATATGCCGTCGCTGATGTATGCGCTCAAGGTGGTGCGGGCGCCGTACATCACCCCTGCGGGACCAGATGCCATTAACGTGACGCTTGACGCTGGCTCTACTGCGCCTGGCATTCCGTCCGGAACCACCGTGAACCTGAGCGCCAGCATTGACGACGGCCGTTACAACAACAGCAACGGCACGGAGCCCACCCAAAGCATTGCCGCTGCACAATACTATCTGGATACACCACCCTGGGAGGGGGGAACGGCCGTAGCCATGAGCGCCACCGACGGCAGCTTTAATAGCACCGTGGAAGGGGCCAACGCCACCATTAACACCACCGGCATGAGCGAAGGCCAGCACATCTTGTACGTGCGCGGCCAGGACGCCAGCGGCAACTGGGGAGCCGTCAGCGCCGTCTTCCTCTACATCGACGACAATGCCCCACCACCGCCCAGCACTATCTTCTTCGACGACTTCGAAAGCAACCAGGGTTGGACCACCAACCCCAACGGCACCGACACCGCCACCACCGGCCAATGGGAACGGGCCAACCCCGAAGAAACCAGCTCCAGTGGCGTGAAGCAGCTGGGCACTACCGTTAGCGGTAACAACGATCTGGTCACCGGCGCCGCAGCAGGCAGCAGCGTGGGCAGCTTCGATATCGATAATGGAGTCACCTCGATCCGCTCGCCCAATATCAGCCTTCCTGCCAGCAGCGATATCGATCTCTCCTTCTACTACTACTTGTCCCATCTAAACAATGCTACAAGCGATGACTTCTTGCGCGTCAGCATCGTGGGCAACACGACAACGCAGCTGTTCCAAGAGTTAGGCAGTGGAGATAACGACAACGCCGTTTGGGACGAGTTCAGTGTGGATATTACCGCCTATGCCGGGCAAACGGTTTATCTGCTCATTCAAGCAGCCGACGCCGGGTCTGGCAGCCTGATCGAAGCGGCAATTGATGACGTGCGCATTACCGCCGCCGACAGCGGACCGACAGCCACGCCATCACCTACCCCGCCACCGACGGCTACCAACACGCCTGCTCCACCAACGCCAACGCCCACCACTGGACCCACAAGCACCCCAACATCACCGCCACCGACGGCCACCAACACACCGGTGCCCACGGCCACCAACACGCCTGCACCGCCAACACCTATGCCCACCACACCGCCCGGCGGCACCATCTTCTTCGACAACTTCGAGAGTAACCTGGGCTGGACTACCAACCCCAACGGCACCGACACCGCCACCACCGGCCAGTGGCAGCGCGCCAACCCCGAGGACACTAACTCCGGCGGTCCCAAACAGCTGGGCACCACCGTCAGCGGCAGTAATGACCTGGTCACCGGGGCCACCGCGGGCAGCAGCGTCGGGGCTAACGACATCGACAATGGCGTCACCTCGATCCGCTCGCCCAACATCAGCCTGCCCAGCAGCGGCAATCTGACGCTTTCCTTTAACTACTATCTGGCTCACACCAACAACGCCTCTAGCGCTGACTTCCTCC
>JBHIWP010000056.1:0-21935 GCA_041987425.1 Promineifilaceae bacterium (SeqCode)
GCAGCGGCCGTTGTGGCCCATAGTTGCCACAAGTGTGCACCCGGGCTGGATTGTGGGGTTGCACCTGGATGAACGTGTGCGGGTGCAAGAGACAAGTCGCCGCGTGGTGCAGCTTATTTGCCTGCCAACCTCAGGCCCTCACGGTGGCAAAGCATAATTTCCATTCCAAAGTTATAGCAAATAACAGTTGATTTTCAGACAAACGCTACCTGAGAGTTGGGTAAACGGAGGGGTGCGGTGCTTGGCTGGCATTTCGCTTTGGCTATACTAAACGCCGCTTTAGGAGAAAAATGTACAGGTGATGAAGGGTAATTTAAGGAAATATCTAATTGGGGTGGTCGTATTGCTGGGGATAAGCGTCTTAGCTTTTCCGGTCTTGCTGCGCGCCATTCCGCCACGATATGCGGCCCGCTGGCTGCCAGAACCGTTACTGGCTATCGCTTCGCCAAAGCAGGAAGTTGCGATCTTGCCAACTGTGGCCCAGCCCCTGGATATAAATAGCCTGCTGGCAGACCCTACACCATTGGCTGCTCCAGAGATTGAGGTAGTAGTAGAAGAGCCCACAGCCACGGTTCCGCCAGCCGAGAATGCCCCCCTGACTGAGCCAACGGCCGTTCCCGCCACCGCCACTATTACGCCCCTGCCCACAATGACACCCGTTCCCATTCCCGTTGCCGCCCGCCTGGAAGGCATCCAGCATCAGTTCCAGGATTGGAATAACTGCGGCCCGGCAACGCTGGCAATGACACTTAGCTACTTTGATCTGTTTCTGACCCAAAGCGATACGGCCGCTGTGCTAAAGCCGAACCCCGAAGACCGCAACGTCAGCCCTTATGAAATGGCGGCATATGTGAATGACCATACGCCTTACCAGGCGATTGATCGGGCGAACGGCAATATTGACATGCTAAAGCGGTTTGTGGCCAACGGCATCCCCGTTATTGTGGAAATTGGCATTGATCCGCCTGGAGAGTTCCGCTGGCTAGGCTGGTATGGTCATTATTTGCTGGTGGTAGCCTATGATGATGCAACGGAACAATTTTTTGTCTACGATTCCTGGTTTGGCACAAGCGATGTGCCTGGCGAAAATGCGGACAGGAACGGCCGTAACCTCTCGTATGCGGAGGTAGAAGCTTATTGGCCCCAATTTAATCGTAATTACATTGCCGTTTTTCGCCCTGAGCAGGCAGAAACGGCCGTCCAAATAGTGGGCGAGGATATGGACGACGCCATAATGTGGCAGAAGTCATTGGTGCAGGCACAGGCAGATGCAGCTGCGGACCCCGATAACGCCTTCTACTGGTTTAATCTGGGCACTAGCTATAACGCAAATGGTGAATATGAACGCGCCAGTGCCGCCTTCGACCAGGCTCGGGCTATTGGGCTCCCTTGGCGCATGTTGTGGTATCAGTTTGGCCCCTACAAAGCCTATTATGAAACCGGGCGGTATGAAGACGTAATTTTATTGGCCGATGTTACACTGGATGATCGGCCGTATTTTGAGGAATCTTTTTATTATAAAGGATTGGCTTTGGCGGCAGCCGGGGAAACGGCCGCTGCGGAAGAGAACTTAGAAAGGGCCGCTGCTTTTAATCCCAATTTTGAGCTGGCTACTGTGGCCCTGGCCGAATTGAATGGTGATCAGTAGGACAGTTGGCAGTAGGTCAGTAATCAGTTTTTACTGAAAACTGCCTACTGATTGCTGATTACTAAACAGCGGGTGGAAGAGAGTATGAATAAGAGAACTAAAAACGTCATTCTAATTATTGCTGGTGTGCAGGTCTTACTCATCATCGGCCTGTTGGCATTGCCCAGCGTGGTAGGGGCCATTCCTGGACGGTACCGGGTCGCCCTGCAAGAGCGCAGCCCATTTTTAGGCAACCTTGTGGAAGGGGTGATTGATCAGGTAGCGCCTGTTGCAACCGCGTTACCGGCTGCGGCCGTTTCGGCCGATGCGCCCAAAGTGGACATTAACGCGCTGATTGCCGAACGTGGAACGGCCGTGCCCGAACCCACCGCCACCACCAGACCGACAGAAACACCTACGATTGCAGCCGCCTCAAGCGAAACAGAACCCACGCCGCTGCCTACCAATACACCCCCTCCCACACCAACCTTTACGCCAGAGCCCTTGCCCGCTTCCCATATTTTAGAGGGGATGGGCGTGGTCAAGCAGACATTTAACAACTGTGGCCCGGCCAATCTGACCCAGGTGCTAAACTATCTGGGCTATGGCATCACCCAGGAAGAGGTGGCCGATTATCTGAAGCCCAACAGTGAGGATCGGAACGTAAGTCCCTGGCAGATTGCCGACTACGTCAACGAGCGGACCGGCGGCAGCTTCATGGCCAGTGCCCATAGTGGCGGCACCCTGGAGCTAATTAAGCGGCTTGTTGCTGCGGGGTATCCCGTGGTCATAGAAAAAGGGTACGAACTGCCCGATTCAGGCTGGTGGGGACATTATCTTACCGTTTTTGGCTATGATGATGAACAACAAATTCTGTATAGTCAGGACAGCTTTCTAGGGCCATTTGACGGCAGAGGGCGTACGGATGACTATGAATCCTTTGAGTATTATTGGCAGCAGTTTAACTACACCTTCTACGTCGTTTATTACCCTTCACAAGAGGCCGAAGTGCAGGCTATTTTAGGAGCAGAGCTAACGGACCAGATGGCGATGTGGCGCATGGTAGCAGCGCGTGCCCAGGCGGAAATTGATGCCGATCCGGCAAACATGTTTGCCTGGTTTAACTTGGGTACGGCCCTCACGGAAATGGGAGCTACCACTGGCGAGGCTCAATATTATCAGGGTGGTGCGCAGGCTTACGATCAGGCGCGCGAAATTGGTTTGCCGCCGCGGATGCTGTGGTATCAGTTCCGTCCCTACCTGGCTTATTGGAAGGTTGATCGCCACGAGGATGTCATTGCTCTGGCAGATGCTACGCTGTCTACTCAGGGCGGACGCAACGTGGAAGAAACGTATTGGTACAAGGGTCTGGCCCTGGAGTCGCAGGGTAATATTACCGAAGCCATTACCAACTACCAGGCTGCTCTAGAAGTGAACCACAATGCGTATTATGCCCAGTGGTCGCTGGATGCGTTAACCGGCGGCGGTGGCTAATAATTGAGAGATTGGAGACTGGAGATTTGCTCTCTTGTCTCCAATACATTCTTCCATGCCATCTCACCTGATTTTCGTACGTCACGCGGCCGTTCACATTGATCCTGCTATCTCCAGCCACCAGTGGCCCCTCACGGCCGACGGCCGTTCCACAACCCACCGGCTGGCCCACCACCTAAAAACTTATCAGCCCGGCCGCATTGTAACCAGCAACGAGGCTAAAGCGAGGGCCACTGGCGCAGCCCTGGCAGAAGTACTCACTTTGCCCTTGTCGGCAGCAGACGGCCTGCAGGAACATGATCGACGCGGCGTGCCCTATTTTGAGAATAAAGGGGATTTTGAAGCGGCCGTCGTAAACTTTTTTACGCACCCCGATGAGCTGGTTTTTGGGATGGAAACGGCCGTTGAGGCCACAAACCGCTTTACAGAAGCCGTCAATAAGCTGTGCCAATCTCATCCGCAGGAGAATCTAATCATCGTGACGCATGGCACGGTGCTGACGCTTTTTATGCGGCAAACCAATCCCCAAATAGATCCGCTGGTGTTCTGGCGCAGCCTGGCTATGCCCGAAGCCATCGTGCTGGATCGACCCCAATTTGGCCTGCGCCAACGCCTGACAGCGCATTCATAAGAAGGTATAATCACGGCCTGTAAATTAACACCCACAGGGAAGCCTCGCCTAACATCAACTTGAACGGTTCCCGACGTTTTGCTAATGCAGAACGTGTTTATTTCCCACAATACGTTTTAGGAGGTAACATGACCACAAAGGAACGTAAACGAATCAAAGTAACGTATTCCACACTTAGCAGTCCGGATCCCTTGCTGCATGAATATTTTGAAGAGGATGTGGCTGCGGCTAAAGCAAATTTTGGCCAGACTCATCCCATGTATATCAACGGCAAGTGGGTAAATGCTGACAAAACCTTTCCCAAATATAGCCCTATCAATAAAGAGTGGAAAATTGGAAACTTCCAGCAGGCTGGCAAGGCCGATGTGGACGAAGCCGTGGCTGCGGCCAAAGCTGCATTCCCTGGCTGGCGCGAAACGCCCTGGCAGGAGCGTGTTGACATTCTGAACAAGGTGGCCGATACGATTAGCGACCGCCTGTTCCAGATTGCGGCCGTTCTCAGCTTGGAAGTTGGTAAAAACCGGCTGGAAGCCATCGGTGACGTGGAAGAAACGGCCGATCTTATTCGCTACTGTACTGAAGCCATGGAAGAAAACGACGGCTTTGTGCGCCCGCTGAAGAAAGAAAGCGACCGCCACCTCAACCGGAGCGTACTCAAGCCGCATGGCGTCTGGGGCGTTATTTCGCCGTTTAACTTTCCGGCGGCCCTTTCCGGCGGTCCTTGTGGGGCAGCCCTGGTAGCGGGCAACACGGTTGTGCACAAGCCAGCCGCAGAAGCCCCGTATACGGCCGTTCTGTTGGCCCAATGCTTCCACGATGCTGGCTTACCCGCTGGCGTGTACAACATGGTCACGGGCAGCGATGAGCCGGGTAAGGCCCTGGTGGACAACGAAGATGTGGATGGCCTCACCTTTACGGGCAGCTACGATGTGGGTATGACGATCTTACGCAAATTCTCCACTGCTGGCCCCTATGCCCGGCCTGTGGTTCTGGAAATGGGCGGCAAGAACCCCACCATCATTACCGAGAAGGCCGACGTAGATAAAGCAGCTATGGGCGTGATGCGCTCCGCCTTTGGGTTGACTGGCCAAAAATGCTCTGCCTGCTCTCGCGTCTACGTTCACAACAGCATTAAAGATGAGTTCACCAAGAAGCTGCTGGAGCTGACGGAAGAAGTCAAGATAGGCGATCCCACAGAGCGCGACGTGTTTATGGGTCCCATCATTGATGAATCTGCCTACAATGCCTACCAAAAGTATGTGGCAGATGCGGCCCAGGACGGCAAGGTGCTGGCTGGCGGCAAAACGCTGGATGATGCTGGTTACTTTGTTGCGCCTACCGTTATTGATGAGTTGCCTGAGGATCATTACCTATGGAAACATGAAATGTTTGCTCCAGTGGTAGCCATCACTGGCTTTGATGACAAAGAGGAAGCGATGCAGAAGGCTAATGACGTTACCTTTGGCCTGACTGCTGGTTTCTTTAGCGAAGATGACGAAGACATAGAGTGGTTCCTCGACAATATCGAAGCTGGTGTGCTGTATGTCAATCGTTCGACAGGAGCCACCACGGGCGCCTGGCCGGGCTACCAGTCGTTTGGCGGCTGGAAGGGCAGCACCGGTACTGGCAAGGCAGCAGGCAGCTTCTACTATCTGCAGCAATACATGAAGGAACAGAGTCACACGATTGTTGATTGAGTAATGCGGCGTGGTGTAATTGAGTAACTGGGTAATTACCCAATTGCTCAATTACACAGCTGCAATTCCCCACATCCCAAACAAACTAATGAAATATGCTCATCCGCACGGAAACGTGTTTTATCGCAAGATGAACCATGCCCGCCCCAAGATTGCCTATGGGGAGGGCATTTATTTATATGACGAAGATGGCAAGCGGTACATTGACGGATCTGGCGGACCGCTGGTGGTGAACGTGGGCTACGGCCGTTCCGAAATCGTGGCCGCCATGACAGAACAGGCGCAGGCCGCTGCATACGTCCACGCCATCATGTTTACCAACGAGGCCACAGAGCAGCTGTCTGCGGAACTGGCAGAGATCGTGCCGCTGCCCAATCCGCGCTTCTTTTACCTTAGCAGCGGTTCAGAGGTGGTAGAAGGAGCTATTAAGCTGGCGCGGCAAATTCAGCAGGCAAGAGGGGAAAACGGCCGTTCCATCATCATTGGCCGCGCTCAAAGCTACCACGGCATGACGTTAGGGGCGCTTAGCGTTAGCGGGCGGCCGGGATTGCGCGCGCCGTACCTGAATATGCTGGCCGATATGCCCCACATCACTCCGCCATATCCATACCGCGAATCTGTTTCTGGCGAAGAGGCTGCTGACCGGCTGGAGGCGGCCATTTTAGAAGCTGGCGTGAAAAATACGGCCGCATTCATTGCCGAACCCATGAGCGGCGCCAGTCTGGGTGCCGTTGTGCCGCCCGACGATTATTGGCCTGCCGTCCGTGCAATTTGCGACAAGTACGACGTACTGCTCATTGCGGATGAAGTTCTGGTGGGCATGGGGCGCACCGGCAAATGGTGGGGCATCGACCACTGGCAAGTACGGCCAGACATTCTAGTGACTTCCAAAGGGCTAGCCGGGGGCTATATGCCCCTGGGACTTGTCGCTGCCACACATGACGACGTAGAGCTAATTCGGCAAAATCTGGGCGATTGGAACCATGGGGGCACCTTTAGCCACCATCCCGTGGCCTGTGCCGCCGCGCTAGCCACGCTGCATATCATCAAAAAAGAAAAGCTGGTGGAAAACGCGGCCGCCCTAGGGCCAAAGTTGGGCCGGATGCTGCACAATGCTCTGGGCGATCACCCGAACGTAGGCGATATTCGCGGGCGTGGCCTGTTCTGGGGAATTGAGTTTGTGCAGGATAAAAGTAGCAAGTCGCCGTTCCCAGCGGCACGTCATTTGGCCTGGAAAATCTGGCAGCGGGCCTTTGACAAGGGTCTCATCGTTTACTACTCTCAAGGCTGTGCCGACGGCCAAAATGGTGATCTCATTATGCTGGGTCCGCCGCTGATTGTTACGGAGCCGCAGTTGGTAGAGATGGTGGCGATTTTAGCGCAGGCGATACGAGAAGTATTGCCACTGGCGGAGTGAAAAGTGATAAGTGAAAAGTAAGTGTCAACAACTTTTTACTTTTCACTTTTTACTAATTACTCCAATGCCTCAAACGTCAGTTCCGTTGTAATGTCGATACAGTCGCGAATGCTGCGGGCCACCGGGCAAAAATCGGCGTGGAAGTCGTGGACACGCACGGCCGTTTCCTGATTTTCTGCGGCCGTTTTGAGCGTGTACACCACATGAATGCGCTTAATGACCAACACCTTGCCGTCTTTTTCTACCTCACCACGCGTTTCTGAAGTCAGGTAGCCTTCTCCTGCTGGAATTTTGCGCGCCTCCAGCGCGCCCCCGAAGGTTCCAGTCAGTCAACCTGCCGCAGCAGCAATCACATAATCCAGCGTGGTGGCGTGCGGTTCATGCACATTTTGATCCACGCCATAATGTTCTGCTACTTCGGAGTGAACACCAAAATAGATGTGTTCTGGTTCCTGCGGTAAATAGGCCCGCCGCAGCGGGCCTTTTATGCGCTCGACGCGCACTTTTGATGTATAAACAACAGCGTCACTCATAACTCACTACTCCATTATTCTTAAGCCTGCCAGGTTACTAGTTCGCCTCCCTGGCCCATTAGGATGGTGCCTGGAAAAACGCGCAGCCGCCACGGCTCCAGCTTTAGCACGGCAAAGGCAGCAGCGGTAGGGCTTGTCCAGGCAGGAATGATGCTGGGATCGTAGCCCACCGGTTTGGGTCCATTGAGAAACAGATTCCACACCATCGTGCGCGTTTCATCGTCAAAGGCCCAGCTGGCACGGCACTCCGCCACGCAGGTGTCGTGCGTTGGCGTCCAATAATTAACGGAGGCAAAGGGGGTTTTTTCCAGGTGGGCGCGCTTCACGGGTGTTGGCCCTGTGGCAATCCAGCCCACCAACTGCTCGCCATCCCATTGCCAGATGGGGTGCAGAATGCGCGACCGGGGACGGCCGTTTTTATCCACTGTTGCCACGCTGGCCCACACAATCTGGTGCGCCATTTCCACAAACGCAGGCGCTGTTTCCGGCAGTGTATTCACGAAAAATCCTTTTGTTTAAGTGATTGAGTAATTGGCTAACAGTGCCCAAAGACCAAAAATTACCCAATTACCCAGTTAGTCAGTTGCCCAGGTTGGCTCGTTCCTGCTCAACCAAAACGCGGCGCAGAATTTTGCCAGAAAGCGATTTAGGAATCTGGTCTACAAACTCCACGCGGCGAACTTTCTTGTGGGGTGACACGCGCTCAGCAACCCATTCCATAATTTCTTCAGGTGTGGTTTCGCCTTTTAGCACCACGAACGCTTTGGGTACCTCACCTGCCTCATCATCTGGGCTGGGAACCACCGCCACGTCGGCAATTGCCGGGTGAGACAGCAGCAGCGCTTCCAGCTCTGCCGGAGCAACCTGGAAACCTTTGAATTTAATCAGTTCTTTCAGGCGATCTACAATGTAAAAGAAGTCATCGTCGTCAACGTAGCCAATGTCGCCCGTATGCAGCCAGCCGTCTTCGTCAAGCGTAGCGGCCGTTGCGTCCGGGTTGTTCAAATAGCCCTTCATCACCTGAGGACCTCGTATCCAGATTTCACCGTTTTCGTTGCGCCCCAGCGGCTCGCCGGTTGCCACATCCACTATCATCACTTCGGTGTTGGGAATTGCAGGCCCCACAGAAGAGAGCTTGTCTCTATCGGTCTTGGTTATATTGTAGACGTGCGTTACTGGGCTGGTTTCTGTAAGGCCATATCCCTGCACCACCCGGCAGCCAATGCGGTTCTTTACCTCAGTGGCTAATTCTTGCCCAAGCGGCGCAGCGCCGGAAAACAGCTCAATGAGCGAAGAGAGATCATATTTATCGACAATAAAATATTTTACCAAACCCACCAGAATAGGCGGCACCAGGTTCACGCGTGTCACTTTGTGCTTCTGTATTAACTCCAAAAATTGCTCTAAATCAAAGCGCGGCATTGTTACAATCGTTGCGCCCTGGGCCAGACTGCTGTTCATAATGACAACCATGCCGTAGATATGGAAGAAGGGCAAAATGCCCATAATCGTATCGTTTTCGTTGGTGAGATCGATGCCCGAAATGCCAACCAGCTGCGCCAGATTGGCCACAAGATTGCGATGAGTGAGCATTACGCCTTTGGGGTAGCCAGTCGTGCCGCTGGAATAGGGCAGTACCACAAGGTCTTCCGCGGGATTGATATTAATTTCGGGCAGGGAGCCGTCGCTTTGCAGCAGGCTGATAAAGGGTGTGGAGCCCTCGGCCCCGTCGAAGGTGAATATCTCTTCGATGTCGGTTTCGGCAGCGGCCGTTTTGGCATTCTCTATAAACAAAGAAATTGTGAGCAGATATTTGGCCCCGGCATCCTTTAGCTGATGGGCTAGCTCTTGGGCCGTGTAAAGGGGATTTACGGTGGTAACAGTGCCGCCTAGCAGCGAAACCGCATGGAAAGCCAACGCATATTCTGGGATATTGGGGCTGTAAATGGCAAACACATCTCCCTTGCCAAAGCCACGTTTGGCCAGGCTGGAGGCCACCAAGCGAATAGCGCCACCCAGCTGGGCGTAGGTGATGGTACGGCCGCTTGGCCCGTCAATGAGCGCGGGTTTATCGCCATATTGCTGCGTTTTTTCCAAAACGAACTCTGTAAGAGAAACGTCAGGAATTTCAACATCTGGATAGGGACTTTTGAAAATCATATCTGCTCCTTTTGTAGAAAATGTGGATGAGTGCCGGGTGTGTAAATCAGGGTTTCTTTTTTCCTAAGAGGTTGCCAATATCATAGCGATACCAGACGCGTTGCCTGCGCCGAGTTGTTTGGGATGTCTGGAACTGTATCGAAGGAACGGTTGTCATGGGGGATTCCTCTATGCATTGGGTGCCGTTGGCGGAATATTGTACACGGGAAACGGCCGTAGACAAAACAAGGGGCGATTGGCACAAAGGAGTTGTTTTGTGAGTTAAGGGAGTCTGCCCAGGATATGTTCTTCTTCTCAAATTGCCAGGCACTTGAAGCAAGCCAATTCAATCATAAACTACAAAAGTGAGCTCTTTTTCCAGAAGGGCGGCCAAACGATTATCCCGCGTGAGGAGGGGCATGTTTATTAATTTGGCAGATGCGGCAGTGAAGGCGTCCATCCAGCCAAGTCCAGTATTATCAAATCGAGCCATCCAGCTACCAGCCAGCCGGGCCACTTCAGAATTGAGCGGCAGGACGGTGAATTGGTCGATTAGAGCGTTGTGCGTGTCCAGTTCGCCGGGACGCAGGCCGCGCCACAACTCTGCCTCCGTGATGACGGAGATGCAGCCCCGAATTTCACCTGCGATTAGCTGGTCGAATATTGGTTTGATGCGCTGTCGACCCCGGTAGATGTCAATAAGCGCGTTGGTGTCGAAGAGGTAGGTGAGTTCACTCATCGTGCCAACGACTTTCCCAACGGGAACGGCCGTCTGCTAACCATTCTTCATCAATATCGTCGCGGTTTGCCCAGAGGCCGAAAGCATAGGGTGCTTGAGATTCTTTAAGGGTTAACGGCCGTTCCTTTGGCAGCAATCGCTCGTAAGCGTCGATGCTCAGAATAACGGCTACTGGCTTACCGTCCCGCTCCACCACAATCGGTTCACCGGTTTGATTGACTTCACGCAGAACGCCGCCGAAGCGATTCTTAGCGTCCGTGGCGCTGACTGTTTTTGTCCGCATGTTCACCTTATTAGCTAAAATGTTTAGCTAACATAGTGTAAACAGTTAATGGGTTGTTCGCAAGAAGGGACTTTCGCAGAAGTGCCAGGCACAAGGCAAACGGTTTTGGTAATTGAAGAATTTACTGCCCTGTGCCTGGCACTTAAAGCAAGCCGATCTTGTGGAAGAAAAAGCATGCGGCGCGGCATTGCGCTATGCCGCAGCCAAGTTCAAGAGAGTTTGTTCTTGACAACTGAAATAAACCTCTCCCATTCACTTTCATCAGCAAACATTTCTTCTTTGAATGGGTTGAAGGCCTGTTTTCCCTGAAATAAAAGGAGCAGGTCTTTCTCAATTTTGAAGTCTGTATAGGCGCTCCATTGAAAGACGGCCGTCACTTCACCATTATCAATCGTTATTTCCTCTTCACCGACTGTTCCGTAGACTTCCGAACGGTAAATGTTGGCCTTTTGATTGTAAGATGATAATTGAAGATAAGGAGCCCACCAGGGAGAAGACAAAACTCCAATGGTGAACAGGAGGGCAACGAAGTTACCTGGCTTGCTCCAAAGGGTAGTATTAGCGGCCTCAGATGAATCTACAAGCAACGAAAACAAAATAGAACAGGACATTAAGGCCAGAATAAAACCAAAGAGCCGTCTTTGCCACTTGAACTGACGACTGGAGACGATTTTAAGGCACTTTAAAAAGTCATTTTTGGTAATCTGCCCTTTATATGGAATTTCCATAAATCTTCACTCCCTTACCTTGTCAAATCAACTCCGGTTGCTTGATATACTCCTCCGGCTTGATCGAGATAGCCTGGCTGGCGCTGTCGCTGCCCATGCTGATGCCGTAGATGGTCTGCGCGGCCTGCACCGTGCCCCGGTTGTGGGTAATGACAATGAACTGCGTGCCCAGGGCCAGCTCGCGCAGCTGCTCGCGGAAGCGATTGATGTTGGCTTCGTCCAGCGCCGCGTCCACTTCGTCCATGATGCAAAACGGGGTAGGGGAAACTTTTAGCAGCGAGAAGATGAGCGCAGCGGCCGTGAGCGACCGCTCGCCGCCAGAGAGCAGCCCCAGCCCCTGCTCGCGCCTGTTTGGCAGCCGGGCAATGATGTCTACGCCGCTGATGGTCAGGTCGTCGGGGTCGGTAAGCACCAGGCGGCCCGCCCCGCCGCCGAACAGTTGGGTGAACGTCTCGCCAAAGACGGCATTGACTTTGTCCACCGTTTCGGCAAAGGCGCGCGAGGTCAGTTCGTCCAGTTCCTCAATCACTTTTCGCAGCCGTGTTTCCGTTTCGTTCAGATCATCCAGCTGCTCCGTGAGGAAGTCGTGGCGGTCCTGGGTTTCCTGGTACTCTTCGGGAGCGTCGGGATTGATGGCGCCCATGCGCTGCATCTGACCGCGATAATTTTGAATAGTTTCTTCGATGTCGTCTGGCAACTCTGTGACCTGGGGCAAGGCCTGTACGCCGCTAATGGGCAGTGGCGTGGGGCCGGTCTGGTCCTCATCGTAATGCAGGGCCACGATACCCAGATCCGACTTGATGCGTTCTTGCAGCCCTTCGATTTCGCTTTTTTGCTGGCTGTAGGCGATTTTTGCCTGGGTGTAGATAGTTTCGTGGTCGTGGGCTTCCTTTTGGGAAACGGCCGTCCCCTCTTCTACCTTCCCCAATTCATCCTGCAACTCTGCCAGCCGTGCCTTCATAGGGGCCAGCTGCGTGTCCAGTTCAGACATCTGGTCCTGGAGCTGGATGCGGTTTTGCTCGTGCTTATTCTGGGATAGCTCTTCCTGCTGCTGCAGCAGCGCGCCTTGCCGCTCTTTCAGGCGGGTGAGCTGCTGCTCAAACTGGTTGAGCGTAGCCCGGCGGCTGTCTACCACGGCGCGACGGCCATCTACAATCGTCTGTTCCGCGCCGATATTGTGCCGCAAACTTTCGCGCTGCTGCTGCGCCTCGGCCACGGGCAGGCTGTCTAGCTGAGCCTGAGCGTGCGTTACGGCCGCTTCCAGCCGCACCAGTTCCGCCTCCTCTTGCTCGGCCTGTGCCGCCAGCATGTCAATGCGGCTTTGCAGCCGGGCAGCGACGCTTGCCTGGGCCTCTCGCTGCCGTTCGGCAAAGGCCTGCTGCTGCTTTTGCCGGTCCAGATCGCGCTGCGCCTGGCTAACGCGCTGGCTGGCGTCGTTAATCTGTTGGCCCAGCTGCTGTTCTGTGTTGTTGAGGGCATCTACCGCTTGCTGGCTGCTCTGAATGTGCGCCTGCTGCTCGGCAACGACCGTTTCTTGTGCTGCGGCCGTTTCCTTCATCGCCGCCAGCCTTTGCTGGGCCTGCCGCCAGGCCTCCTCGCGTGCCAGCAGGCTGTCCTGCGCCGTTTGGTCTACCAGTTCGATCAGCCCACCGGCATGGGCCACCGTGCCGTCTGGGGCGGCAGCGACGCAGCCAGGGGGGAGCGTTTTGGCAACGGAGACGGCCGCTTTCGCCCCATCGACCAGCAAGACGCGCCCCAGCAGAAGCTGCACCAGCGGCGCGTACTGTTTGTCATACTGCACCACCGAATCGGCCCAGCCGATGGCGGCTGCGCTCTCAACTTCCGGCGGTGGGGCAGGCCGCACGCTGTCTGCGACGGCCACGGCCAGAGCAGCGTCTGGATCGCGCTCGGCCAATAACTGCCACAGGGCAGACTCATTGGGCAGCAGCAGGGTGCCCAGGCGGCTTTGCAGCGCCGCTTCGATGGCCTGCTGGTGCTGGGCAGGGATGGTGACAATACTGGCTAGATTGCCCAGCACAGTGACGTTGGCGGAAACGGCCGTTGCCTTGCGCCGCATCTGGTCCAGCATCTCGGTTTGGGCTTCTAGCCGGGCCAGTTCTTTTTGCTGGCGGCCCAGCTGCTGCTCATGCTCGCGCAGCTCGTGACGTAATCTTTTGAGCTCCTGAATCAATTCTTGTCGTTGCTTGTGCGAATCGCCGCGCTGTTGGCGTAGTTCATCCGCTTCTTGCTGGGCGGTGGTGAGTACGGCCGTTAGCTTCTCAACTTCGGCCTGCAACGTGTCTCTTTCGCCGTCATCCTGGTCCGGTTGGCTGGTGCTTTGCTCCTGCAGCTGTTCGCGCAGCTGGTTGAGCTGCCCTTGCAGCTGCGCCAGCCGGTTTTGTTTGCCTTGCCGGGTCTGCACGGAGCTTTTCAGTTCAGATTGCCATTTGTTTATGGTTGCCTGCTGGGTTTGGAAGTTGGCGTTGAACTGCTCTAGCTGCTCGCGCGCCTGGTTCAGGCTGCTTTGGGCCGCGGTCAGTTCTGTCGTAGCGGCGGCCAGCTCTGCGGCAGCGGCTTCGCGCTGCTGGCTGAGCGGCGGCAGCTCCAGTTCCAGCTCCTGCAAGCGGCGCTGCACGGATTCACGCCGCTCTTGCATGATAGCCACCTGACGCCTGGCGGTTTCCAGCTGATCGCGCAGCTCATCGCGCTGGTTTTGCGCCTCGCTGATCTTTTGCTGCAGGCGATGAATCTGTCGGCGCAGATCGTCGGCGTTTTCTTGCTGAACGCGCATTTTCTGGCGGCTGGTCTGCCACGTTTTTTCGCTGGATACGGCCGTTTGGCGGGCGCGGCGAATCTCTTTTTTGGCCCGCTCCCAGCGGTAGCCATACCAGATACGCAGCAAATTTTGCAGGTCCAGCGAGATTTGTTCGTAGTTTTGGGCACGGGTTGCCTGGCGTTTTAACGACGTCAGACGAGGTTGAATCTCGGCCAGAATGTCGTGCACGCGCTGCAGGTTACGCTGGGTTTCTTGCAGACGGCGCAGGGTTTCGGCACGGCGAGATTTGTAATGGTTGATGCCCGCGGCTTCTTCAAACAGCGCCCGGCGCTCTTCGGCGCGCAGCGACAGCGCCTGATCCACCAGGCCCTGACCAATAATGGTGTATGTGCGCTCTGCCAGACCGCTCGTTGCTAATAAATCGGTAATGTCCTTCAGGCGTACTTTTTGCCCGTTGAGAATATACTCGTTTTCGCCAGAGCGGTGAGCCCGACGGCCGATTTCCACCTCGCTGTAGTCAATGGGTAGCCAACCGTCGCTGTTGTCCAGAGTAAGGATCGCCTGGGCCATGCCAGCGCGCGGGCGGCTTTGGCTGCCCGCAAAAATCATATCAATGGTGCGCTTACCGCGCAGCGTGCTGTAGCTCTGCTCGCCCAGCACCCAGCGAACCGCATCAGCGATATTGCTTTTGCCGCTGCCATTTGGCCCTACAATGGCGGTTATGCCTTCATCAAAAACAAATTCTGTTTTACTGGCAAATGTTTTGTAACCTTGCAGTACAAGCTTTTTGAGTCTCATAGAATAAGATGAATGACCTAATAGTTTGGGTGGATTAGGCGGCGCGCAGTATAGTGATATCTGGTAAACTATGCAAGTAAGGGCTATGTAATAAGCAAAAAGCTTTTATAGGAAAACAATAAGCGTTTGGGCTGATTACTTAAGCAATTGGCAAATTTTGCACATAATCTTTTTTTCAAGACTATTTGCCATTTGCCAAACGGCCGAATGAAAACAATGTTACAATTGTGCTGCCAAGCTCGTTTCGTAAGGTGCCGTTACTTCGCCTATAATAGACACGCGGAAAATACTCAAACTGGATTTTGCTGTGTTGATTCGTCAGGAAGTTGAACAAGCCATTGTAACTTTGGAAGCGCAACGAGGGGTGCTGGATCCAGAAGTTGCCCATATCGCTATTGCTACCCTGCGGGAAAAATTAGCGGCGCTAGCAGAGCATCCACCTACGCCACAGCAGGCTAATGGGGCTGTTCTGGTGGCCGATATGTCGGGCTTTACCACCATGTCTGAGCTGATGGACGCGGAGGAAGTGCGTGACATGATCAACGCTGTCTGGCAAAAGCTCGACGGCGTTATTAATTCCTGGGGTGGTCGCGTAGAAAAGCATATCGGGGATGCAGTCATTGCCTTCTTTGGGCTGCCCGTGCCCCGCGAAGACGATCATGAACGGGCCGTGCAGGCGGCGCTCGATATGCAGATGGAGCTGGCGCTCTTTAATGAAGGTCCCCTACGGCAGATGAACAGTTCCTTGCCCCAAAACCAGGCGCTGCGGATGCGGATTGGCGTTCATTATGGGTCGGTGCTGCTGGGGCCATTGGGCAGCAGCGGCGAGTATACGATCATAGGCGATACGGTATCGGTTGCCCATCAGCTGGAGCAGCAGGCGCCGGTTGGTGGAGTGCTGGTTTCTCATCAGATTTACGAGCAAATTCATCCATTTTTTGATGCAGAAGCGCGAGACGGCCTTGCACTAAATGGCAAGGCAGGCGGCGTGCGCGGCTATATTATTACCAAAGAGAAGCCGCACGCTCTGCAAAGTGGGAACCGGGGCACGAGCTTGTTGGAAACCCGCATGGTTGGCAGGGCGCAGGAGATTGGCCAGCTGCAGGATGTGCTGCAGGGAACGATAGAGTCTGGTCTGGTGCAGATGGTAACGATTGTAGGAGAGGCTGGTTTAGGAAAGTCTCGCCTGCTGTATGAGTTTGAGCGCATGCTAAGCCTGTGGCCGGATCAGGTTGTGGTTTATCGCGGCGCGGCGGAGCGCGGCCTACGGCAACGGCCGTACGGCCTCATTCGTGACTTGTTCGTGAATCACTTTGAAATTCATCGCCGCAACAGTGCCACAGTCGCCCGCGAGAAGCTGGTTCGGGGCATGCTGGCTGAATTTGAGCAGGGCGACACGGATCATTTGGCCAAAATTCATCGCATTGGTCAACTGCTTGAGTTTGATTTTGCCGATAGCGCCTTATTGCGGCCAGAAGGCGAGGATGGTCGGCTGCTGCGAGAACATGCCTTTCGTGATTTGGTCACATACTTTACGGCCGTTTGCGGCCGCAATGATGCCGTTGCTCTTTTTTTGGAGGATTTGCACTGGGCAGACGAATGGTCGATTGAGCTGTTGGACTATCTCATGACCGAGTGTCATGATTTGCCCTTGCTGATTGTGTGCCTGGCGCGACCGGATTTGTTGGACAAACGGCCGTCTTGGCGAGTGGGGGAAGATCATAACCAGCTTACCTATCATCATTTAACCATGCAGCCCCTCTCGCTAATCGACAGTCGCCATTTGCTCTCTGAGCTGCTGCATCAGGCCGATCAGGTGCCCTTGCGCCTGAGCGAGATGATTGTGAACGGAGCTGAAGGCAACCCGCGTCACCTGGTGGAATTGGTGAAGCTCCTGATTCAGGAAGAGGTCATTGATACCTCGGGTAATCGCTGGTACGTACGCATGAGCAAGCTGGCGGATTTGCCCGGTACGCTTTCCCTGCCCAGGCTGCTTGGATATCGCCTGGAGCATGTGCCGCAGGCGGTTCGGCGAGTTGTGCAGCGGGCGGCGGCAATGGGATTATCTTTTTGGGACATGGTGCTGTTGCAGCTAAGTGCAGAGGATGAACAGCCTTTGAACTGGGAGAGTTTAACGGCCGTTTTAGGTGAGTTGGTAGATTTGGGCTGGATTTACCGGCGTAAAAATACGACATTCCCCAACAGCCAGGAATATTCCTTTAGCAACGGTACGATACAGCAGGTTGCTTATAGCACTTTGACGATGGCAGAGCGCCAGCAGGCCCACGCGCGCATTGCTGCCTGGCTGGCTGGTCACGAAGGTAAACAGATTCCTCAATTAGCCAGCACGGTGGCTTACCATCTGGAAAAGGCCGAGAATTTTAGTGAAGCGGCCGTATGGTATGGGCGAGCAGCCGAACAGGCACGCCACAAGCACGCGCCAGAAACGGCCGTTTCCCACTTCACTAAGGCATTAGAGCTTCTGCCAGATCTTCCAGAAACGGCCGCCCAGCGTGTATCCATTAACGAGGGGATTGGGCAAACGAGCCGATTGTTAGCCAATTTTACCGAAGCAACGGCCGCTTACCACAGGATGATTGCCGTGGCTGAGGCATTAGGCGATTCCGTAGCGACTGTACGCGGTTATTTGGGCTTGTTTATGTGTTATTTGCGTCAGGGTGAGCAGCCGACAGCCTATCAGATGGCCGCCAGGGCTGACGAGGCCGCACAGGTCGCTGGCCTTTTGGATTATCAGCTGGTGACGCAGGCGGCGCTTGGTTGGGTACTGGTTGAGATGGGCGAGCAGCACGCGGCCGTACAAATCGGTAAGAATTTGTACAATCATATGAAAGACGGTGCGTCACCGCTGGCTAAAGGCCAGATGCAGGCTTTGCTGGGCCATATTGCCCGCGAATCCAGACATTTTGAGCGTGCCACAAATACAACGATAGCTGCACAGGAACAATTTCGCGCCCTGGATGAACGAAATTGGGAGATCTTGATGCTGGCACAGCTAGGGCATATTGCCCGAGAACGGCGCGATTGGGAGACGGCCGTTCAGCAGTACACTTCCTGCCTGCATCACGCCCGTGACGTGGGTGATGTTTACAGTAACGTTTTGGCGCTGCGCAATCTAGGGCTGGTTGCCATTCACCAGGGCATGTATGAACAAAGCGCCATTTATTTGCAGCAGGCGCTGATTCAGGCGGAAAAAAGCAACAATGACGCTTTGCGGATGCAGGTGTTTAGCTCTTTAGGGCAGCTTCATTTATTAGAGGCTACGGCCGATCCGCAATCTTTGGCCCATCTGGAGTCAAAAGAGGAGCACCTACAGCAGGCTTACAATTGGCTAGAAAAAACTTTGCGCCTGGCTCGCTCCCTAGAACGGCCGCTGCATATCAGTCTGTCGGTGTCTGGGCTGGCCCAGCTCTTTTTGGAAGATCACTTGCTGAATGAAGCATTGTCTCAGGCTGTAACGGCCGTAGAGGTAGCCCTGGCAGTACGCAAGCAGCAGTATGGACGCGAGGCCCGGCGGATTACGGCCGTTGCCTGGCGCGTGCTTGGGATGGTCCTGGCTAAAGAACCCGCCAAAGCGGAACAAGCCACAATTCAGCAGCGGCAGGTGAGCGCCAGGGATTGCTTTGGTCATAGCCACCGACTGTTAAGCGAAATGGGCATCACCATGGCAGATGAATTGATCCGCACCCTACAGGCTTGGGCCACCTATGAGCGGCTGTCCGATAACCTGGATCGGTCCAGCGAGCTTGTCGCGGAGGCAGAAAAAGTCTGCCAGAAATATAACCTGACAATAGCAGCTGAATAAGGTATCCTCGCAGCTGCTTAGATGACGTCCCCGAGGGTTGTCTAGGCCCTTGGGTTTTAGATGCGTAACGTCAGCGATCTGTTAATTTGTAAGTAGAGTCGTATTGATGACTGAGCAGGAGCAACTACAACAGGCCATTACCTCGCTAGAGGAGCAGCGATTTACCCTCGGTGACACTGTTGTGGACACAACAATTACTGCTCTGCAAGAAAAATTGGCGGAGCTGGGCCACGCTGGACAAAATCACCTGGCCAACCGTACGGCGCAGCGCAAACAAGTATCCATACTTTTTGCCAATATTACGGGCATTTCCTCTGGCACAGATTCCCTGCCTGACACCAACATTCTGAATATCATGAATCTTCTGTGGCGTCGCCTGGATAGCGCCATAACGAACCTGGGCGGCATGATCGACAAGCACATGGGTGAAGCCGTCATGGGTTTGTTTGGGGCGCCTGTAGCCCACGAAGATGATGCAGAGCGCGCACTGCGAGCCGCCTTGCAAATGCGGGCTGCGCTTAGCGATTTTGTGTCGGAAAGCGTGGCAGCTGACGGGCTAGCTGAAGAGGAGCTCGCCCATTTACGCGGTCTGCAAATTCGCATAGGCATCAACACTGGACCCGTGATGGTGGGGCGCGTGGGCAGCGGTGAGGAATTTACGGTAATTGGCGATGCCGTTAATGTTGCCAGCCGCCTGGAGCGGTCTGCTCCGCCCGGCGGTATTCTGATTTCCCACGACACCTATATGCTGGTGCACGATCGGTTCAATGTGGAGCCTCTTGGCCTGGTAAACATTCGCGGCCGCCAGGAACCAATCCAGGTTTATCTGGTTTTGGGCATCAAGCCCCGCCTCTTTTACGCTTCTGGGCGAGGCGTGGAGGGTGTTGAAACGCGCATGGTGGGGCGTGATGCGGAGATGCAGCAGCTAAAGGATATGCTGCAGCAGGCGGTTGAAGAGCGCGTGGGGCAGGCAGTGATCGTGACCGGGGACGCGGGCGTGGGTAAGTCTCGGCTGGTGCATGAGTTTGGCAATTGGGTCCGTGCCCTGCCATTTGAGGTGCCAGTATTTAAGGGTCGTACTTACCAGCAAATTAGCCAGCTTCCTTTTGGCCTGATACGAGATATTCTGGCCTCCTATTTTGAAATTCAAGACAACGATCCACCGGCGGTGGCGGAAGAAAAGCTGGTGCAGGGGATGGGCCAATTTATTGGCCATGAAAGTGACGACGTTCGCATGAGGGCCAACGTCATTGGGCAGCTTATTGGGCTCGATCTATCGACAAAGGTGCAATCACTGGGCCAGACGGGAGAGGCGCCTCAGCTACGGGCGGCGGCTTACGAATATTTGTCTACTTTCTTTGAGGTGATAGCGGCGCACAATTCGGCCGTTTTGCTCTTTTTGGAAGATTTACACTGGGCAGATGACGCTTCTTTGGATTTTCTGCGCCATTTGTCTGACTGCTGTGGCAAGGCGCCGTTGCTCATGATTGGGGTTACCCGACCGCAAGAAGGGCAACCGGGAGGCAATCTGCGAGAACGGCCGTTGCTCGGTAAGCATATCCATCTGGATAATCTGACACCAGAGGAGAGCCAACAGCTTGTTGTGGAAATTCTGCAAAAGCTGCCAGATATCCCCGCGGACCTGTCTGACCTTATTTTGCAACAGGCTGAAGGGAATCCATTTTACGTAGAAGAACTGATCAAGGTGCTCATTGAAGACGGAGTAATCATTGCCGGGCAGGATAAGTGGCAACTGCGGCGCAATCAGCTTACGGAAGTACGCGTGCCGCCTAACATTACCTCTGTTTTGCAGGGCCGCCTGGACCGTCTAACAAATATGGAGCGGGTGACCTTGCAGCGGGCGGCGGTGGTTGGGCGCGTTTTTTGGGACACGGCCGTATTCCAGATGAACGTAGCTGCAGACGAACCCCTGGACCAAAATCAGACGCGAACGGCCCTGCAAGCTTTGGAGAAGCGCGAAATGATCTTCCGGCGACAATCTTCAGGATTTGCCGGTACCAACGCCTATCTTTTTAAACATGCCATTCTGCACCAGATCACCTATGAATCTGTGCTGCTGCGAGCGCGCCCCATCTACCATAAACAGGTGGCAGACTGGCTGGCCAGGCAGAGCGGGGAGCGTATTTCAGAATACGCCAGCACCATTGCCGAGCATTATGAGCTGGCCGAAGAAAAATCGACGGCCGCTGAGCTGTATGAAATGGCTGCCCAGCGCGCGCAGGATACATTCAATAAAGGTGTTGCCACCGACCACTATTGCCGCGCCCTGGCGCTGCTAACTGAAATGCCTCATTACGCAGCCTGGCAGCTGCGCTTGCAGGAAGATTTGGGCGAGCTGCTGCTGCAGCAGGCGCGCCTGGTAGAAGCTGCGCAAACCTATATGACAATGCGGTTTACGGCCGAAGAAGATGGCGATTTACTGCTACAGGCGCGCGCCTGGAACGGTCTGGCCGAAATTCAAGAGTATCAGGCAGATTACGTTTCTATGCTGGAAAGCGCCCAGCAGGCAGAGGGGGTTGCCTGGCTGGTAAATGCGGAGTCCACCTGGGTACAGGCGCTGCTGCAGAAAAGCAAGGCGTTGATGTACCAGGGGGATTTGGAGATGGCGCTTTTGGCCACGCATCGGGCTTTGGAAACGGCCCAAAGCCTGGATGAACCGGAGCTGTTGACACGCTGTTTGCAGCAGTCGTGTGAGCAGCACATCAGAATTGGCCGGTATCGGCCGGTAGAGCAGTATCTGGCTCAGCTCAAGGGACAATCTGCCTTGCTGGATCGCCTGGACAATCGGCCCGCCCTGGCGCTGGCCAGCCGCACGCTAGGGGAGATCAACAATCGGCTGGGGCGTTTCGACAAAGCCGTGCACTGGCTGTTGGCAGCCATGAAGATTTATCGAGAATTGGAAGATCAGCTGGCTATCGCCCAAACGTTGAATCTGTTGGGGGAAACGTCTCGACTGCGAGGACAGTCGGGTGCGGCCGTTCCGTTTTACCGTAAAGCGTTGGCCATTCTCAATGGGCTAGATAATCAAGTAGAGATCCTGCGAGTGCGCACAAATTTAACGGCCGCGCTGATAGACCTGGATAGCTATGAGGCTGCGGAACGAGCCATTCGCCTGGTGGCGCGCATGGTTGAGGATTTTAGCAAGATGGCTGGCTGGTACGACAGTCCGCGCGTCTATGTGTACCAGGCGTTGGCCCATTTGGGCAAAGGGCAGCTAGAGCTGGCGCTC
>JBHIWP010000057.1:0-21294 GCA_041987425.1 Promineifilaceae bacterium (SeqCode)
ATTGACCTCGCCTCCACTTTTGCTGCTCAAGCAGCCCTGGGACTGGAAAACGCCCGTCGCTTTGATAAAACCACCCGCTTCTCTCAGCAGCTTGAATACGAAGTAGCCCAGCGCACCCACGCCATTCAAGAGGCTTATGCCCGGCTGGAGCAGCTAGATCGCGCCAAGACAGACTTCATTGCCATTGCTTCGCACGAACTGCGCACGCCGCTGACAATTTTGCGCGGATACAGCCAGATGCTGTTTGAGCAAAACAGCGTTCGGCAGGACGCTCAAATCGAAAAGCTGGCCGCTGGCATACAGTCCGGGGCCTTGCGTTTGGGCGAAGTCGTAAGCAGCATGTTGGAGGTCGCCAAAATCGATAACCAGGCGCTGCAGCTTTACCCTAAACCATTTTCGTTAGCAGAGCTTTTTGATCATCTGGCAGAAACGTTTGCCGAAGCCCTGGTGGAACGACAGCTTTCTCTTACTATTGTCCATATGGACGATTTGCCTTTCATTGAGGCCGATCAAGACGCTCTGGAGAAGGTCTTTTATCATTTACTGGTAAATGCCATCAAGTACACGCCAGATGGGGGAACCATTCACGTTTCGGGCGTGGCGCACCATGCCAATGGTCAGCGGCAGACGGCCGATAAGGTGGAAATTTTGGTTCGAGATACCGGCATTGGCATTGATCCTGAAATGCACGAGCTGATCTTTTCGAAATTTTACCAGACTGGTGAGGTAGCGCTGCATTCGTCTGCCAAAACGAAGTTTAAAGGGGGCGGCCCGGGCTTAGGGCTGGCCATTACGCGCGGAATTGTGGAGGCGCATGGGGGCAAAATATGGCTGGAAAGCGCAGGGCATGACGAACAAAGCTGCCCTGGCACCACATTTCATGTGCTGCTGCCGCTGTCCCGTCATAAAAACAGCAAATTTATTAGGGAAGCGGAGCTGGCACAAATCATCAATAAAAAGTAAGAACCTCTTCTTGTAATTTCCAGCAATTCGGGGCAAAATGTAATCACCTTGCACCCCAACAACGCATGTTTGACTTTTGCACCCACAGGAGAATTGCAGCATGGATATTACAGTTTCGCAGGCAAACGGCCGTATCCCCGTCACCATTTTTCACCTTCATGGAGATTTAGTAGAAGAGGAACCGCTGCGTGGTGAAGCCGAAACGGCCGTGGCCGACGGCAGCCAGGCGATTCTGCTCGACCTGACAGACGTTCCCTATATCAGCAGCGCTGGCTTGCGAGCCATTCAGGGCATGTTTGAACTGCTCCATGATTCAAGCGGCGTAGATAAAGGCGCCATGAATCGGGGCATCGCCGCCGGAACCTTCAGCGCACCCAATCTCAAGCTCCTCAATCCATCCAAAAATGCCGCCAAGGCGCTGAGCGTTTCCGGCTACGATATGTTTCTAAAAGTGTTCACCAATAAGGACGAAGCGATCCGTTCATTCTAAAGTCGCCTTTTTATGAAAACCTTAGGGCACTTTGCCGAAACGTTGAGCCTGGGTAAAGTCATGTCTGCATTCCGCCAACGGGTGGAGCAGAATTTGCTGGCCTGTGGGGCACACCCAGAAGCGGTGGCCGATATGATCATCGCCCTGAACGAAGCCCTGGTGAACGTGGTGCGGCACGGGTACCGGCAGCCGGGCCGCGTGGAGATGACGCTCTTTCGCCAGGCCGATGATTTGCTTATTGAAGTGCGAGACGGCGCGCCGCTTTTTGATCCTACAGGCGTGGCTGAGCCGGACATAACGGTGCCGCTGGCGCAACGGCCGTTTGGCGGCATGGGCGTTCACATGATGCGGGAATTTGTCGATGAGCTGAACTATGAACAAACAGAGGACGGCCGAAACCAGCTAACGCTTGTTAAGCGCCATGCCTTTTAGGGTGGCATATTCTGTAGGAGGCGTGATGATTCTTTCTAGTGAACAAATTACTGCCAATAAACCCGTCACCATTCTGAAGATTCAGGGAGAATTAGACGGCAGCTCTTACGAGCGCCTGATCCAGGAAGCGCAAAAGCTTTATGCCGCTGGCACCCGCCATTTGCTGCTCGACCTGAGCGACATGACCTTTATGTCCAGCGCCGGGCTGGTAGGGCTGCACAGCGTGGTGCTGGTGATGCGCGGCCAGGAGCCGCCCAACATGGAAGGTGGCTGGAGCGTTATTCACGATATTTCTCACGATGTGAGCAGCAGCACCGGGCTGGATTCTCATTGCAAGCTGCTGCAGCCCCAGCCCCGCGTGCAAAAAACGCTAACCATGACGGGTTTTGACAATGTGTTAGAGATTTATGCGGATAAGGCAACGGCCGTTGCCAGCTTTTAGGCGCGCCAGGCCATGGCTTTTTACGATATTATCCCCTTTGTAAATGAGACAGAAGCGCTGCCCTTTGCCGCCGGGGAGCAAATTTTTGCGGCGGGTGATATTGGCACGGACATGTACTATATCTTGTCCGGAGAGGTGCGTATCACGGTTGATAAGCGTGAACTGGACTATTTGCGAGCAGGGCAGGTTTTTGGTGAAATGGCCCTGGCCGACAATCTGGTGCGCAGCGCGACGGCAACGGCCGTTACCCTCAGCAAGCTGATTCCCATTAACAAAGTGCAATTTGTAAACCTTACCCAGCAGCTTCCTACCTTTGCCACCGAAGTAATGTGCACGATGTCTGTTCGGCTGCGCCGGTACATGGAAGAAGAGGTAGAGCGGCTGCGCCTGGAAGAAGAGATCGCCATTGGGCAGAAAATTCAGCTCAGCCTGCTGCCAGATAGCTGCCCGTCCATTCCTGGCTGGTCGCTTACCTCCAACTACCAGGCGGCGCGCCAGGTGGGTGGCGACTTCTACGACTTTATTGCCGATCCGCATGATGCGGACCTGCTGCATCTGGTGATTGCCGACGTGACGGGTAAGGGAGTGCCCGCCGCTCTGTTTATGGCCGTCTGCCGCACAATTATCCGCACCGAAGCGCAAAACGGTCGTTCCCCGGCAAACGTGCTGTTGCGCACCAACCAGCAGCTCATGAATGAAAAACGTTCACTCCCCTTCCTCACGGCATTTTTTGGCACGCTTCACCTGAAAACGGGCAAACTGGCTTACGCTCTGGGAGGGCACGACCGGCCGTATTTGGTGCGGGCTAATGATGGCGCTATTCAGCAACTGACCGGACGAGGCATGCTTCTGGGTGCCTTCCCGGAAATTCACCTGGATGAATGCGAAATTACGCTTTCCCCTGGCGACACCCTCGTTTTGTATACTGACGGCATTACCGAAGCTCGTAACGACAACGAACTCTTTGATGAGTTTCGCCTGAAGGCGGCAATGGCCAGCGCCGCCACCGATTCAGCCAGCGCTATTGCCCAAAGCATTTTGCTAGCGGTGCATGAGTTTACCGACGGCCAACCTCAATCCGACGATATGACGCTGCTGGTTGTGCAGCGGGATGCCGTCTAGCTGACATCCAAACTGAGTGACAAAATATATTTGCTTGTGCTATTAGCTGTCGGGAAGGAGACGGCCGTTCGGCGTGGCTGTTGGCTCGGCGTCCGAGTCAGCATTGGGCGCGGGGCCGAAGAGGCCAAGGCCGTAGGGTGCCCAGGTGGGATGACTGGCGGGCGTGTCGTCTGCGGTAACCTGGGTGGCAATATTGGTTTCCAAATTCATAATGTACAGATCATCATCAAAAATGAAGGCGATATCCTGCCCGCTCGGCCCCCAGGCCATAAATTGCCGGTCGCGGGGAAATGCGCTGTTTTCGCCCAGGGGTGGGTAGATTTGCCGGGAGTTGCTGCCATCCTGGTCCATTAGCCAGAGCGTGTAGTTGCTGCGCAGGCTGTCTGCCGGATCGGCCGTGCGCAAGAAGGCAATGTGGCTCTGTTGGGGGTTGGTGACCCAGTGTAGATGGCCCCACATGCCGGTTTGATCCACAAGCTGCTGGTTGAGCGCTGAGAAGGTGTCGAACACCCAGCTGTTGAATTCCATCAGGCGATCATCATCGCCGCCGTGATTGGTGACGGCCACAAAACGGCCGTCTGGCGACCAGGTGAGCGTGGGCACCCAGACCCAATCGGCCAGCGTGTTGTAAGCCGTGAACTCCTGAAGCTGCCGCCGCTTGAAGGCGTTTTCGCTGGCAAACGTATCAATCAGCCCCACTTCGTTGGCGTAGGCATAGGCAATCATACGGCCGTCTGGCGACCAGGCATAGTTGCCGCCCCACCAGCCGTTTAAGGCGGGATAGGTGTCTATAAACTGTTCTGGATCAAACGGCGTGCCGGGATTTTCGAAGAGGTCGGCCAGCCAGAGATCGTTGTTGGCCTCCCAACCGGGCGGCTGGTCGCTAGGGTCGGCCGTGGTATAGGCGATCTGGCGCAGGTCAGTGCGGTTGGGGTTCCAGTCGGCCCACAGTACGTTTTCCACGCCAAGCTCACGGGGTTCTGCCCCTCGCGCCGTGCCAATGACCCACAGGCTGTTGCCGAAGCCGCTGTTTCGGTCGAAGCCGCTGCTTTGGTCAAAGCCGCCGCCATCACTAATGATGCGCGTGTAGAGCAGGTGGCTGCCGCTGGGCGACAGGCTAAAGACGCGGCCGTCCAGGCCGTCGCCGGTGTTGAGCGTTTCGGGCACGGCCGTACTGCCGCGCATGAGAACGGCCGTGCCGCCGCTGATATAAGCGATGGTGCCGCTAAAGTCCACGTTGCCCCGGTTGGCCCCAATGCCAATCATCACCAGCTCGTCTTGCGGCTCTTCCAGCGTGACCTCATTGGTGCGAATGCGGCTGACTTCCTGACCGTCCTGGTACACAATGCGAATGGTGATCTCTTTACGGCCGTTTTGCCCGGCCTGCACAATTTGCGGCGGGTCGTCGGCGCTCATGCTGTCTGTGCGAATAAATTTACGTTCGAAGGGAATGATTTCTTCCGTGACGTCCACCGTCTCGCTGACGCGGACGACGCGGATGGCGATTTCTGGGGTGAGCGGGGTAAAGAGCGGTGGCTCCACCTCGTCCAGCTCGCCCATTTCTACACCGGCTTCCGCCAGCAGCTCGCGCACGGTGGCGGCGCTGGTCGTCAGGTTAAAGGTCTGGCCGTCCACCTGGAGCGTAAGGGGAACGGCCGTATCGCCGGAGCCGCTCCCATTTGGCTGCCCACATCCCGCCAGCAGCAATAAAAAAAGACAGATGAGCAGTTGGCTAGTCTTTTGCCAGCCATCGCCATCTGTCTTTTGGGTTGATTGCTTTTGAATCACCATTCAGTGAAGCAGTATTCAGTGATTCAGTATTCAGTTATCAGTTTTACTGATTACTGATCTACTGATTACCGACCACTGATACTGGAAGCTACGCTTTATCCCACAGCTCACGCACTTCTGGCGGAAGCGATTCGGCCACTGCTTGCTGCAGGCTGTTGTCTACCATCTGCTTAACCCCATGAAAGACGGCAAGGATAGGCGTGCGGGCAAACTGAGGATCGCTGTTGCCGCTGCGGCGGGAGACCTGGTTTTGGAATTCATGGCTGGTGAGCTGCTTGTTGCGGAAGTGCAGCAGCCAGAAAACACGCTTCACGTCATCGCCAAGCTCCTTGGGGAGCGTCTTAGCCAGCTTCTTTTTGGTGCCACCGTCCAGGTTGAAGCCGAGCGTTTTGAGAACGGCCGTGCTCCAACGACGCGCATGTCCCAGTGTAGGTAAGTTGCCTTTGCTTTGTACTGTTTTGTAGTAAGAGTTTAAATCTGCCATGTAAAAAATTATCCATCCAATTGATAAATCCGTCGAACAAGTGGGCAATTTTTACCTTGCTGCCGGATAGGCGTCAAGTAATTGTGTCGATCTGGCACGCAAGACGCCGTTGGCATACCCTATGGGCGCATTACATCTGAGTCTGAAAAAATGTCTATTTCCAGAGGCGTATTGGTATCCAGATCGAAGAGCATAACGGTTTTACCTGCTTCGACCCAACCCAAAAACAGGGAATTTGAGGGCACAGGCTGGAAGGCGACGGCCTCGGCATCGCCAGTGTCCGGGTCTAGCCGGAACGTTGCCAGGTGTGTCAGCCAAGGCGAATGAAGGTCTCCCAGCTCATCAATAAAGCGGCTAAAAATGCCGACGGCGATGTTGTTATCAAAGAATATTCGCTGCCGGAAACTGTGTAGACCTTCATTCATTGACCAGCCAAACGACGGTTCCGGGATTGTTACGGCTTCTGAGATGGCCGTAGACAGGGTGGATGCAGGCAGTTCATAAGCAAACGAGCCATCAGCTGCCAGCCATAAATAGTTTGAACCCGCTATGCTGTGACCGTAGCTAACAAACAGCTGCTGGCTGTCAGCTGTCCAGTGCAGTAAATTGTAAGTGTGCTCTTCCTGGTACAGAACAGTTTCTTCACCCGTGTCTCTAGTGATCAGGTAAACGCCGGGCGTGCCGGGGAGTTCGTAGTCGGTTAGGCGAGTGAAGGCAATGTAACGGCCGTTTGGGGCTACGCCAAATCGAATAGGCACATCTATGGCCAATACTTTTGCTTCACCTGTGGCCGGTTGCCAACGCAGTTCATATGTGTTTTCCGTGGCAAAAATATAGGCATAGCCCTGACCCTCTGGCAGCCAGCGGGCGTAAACAACATTATCTGGCAGCAGGGTGATGGTCTCACCTGTTGTCACCTCTAGCTGGGAGAGCTGGGCCGCCGAGAGATTTGCAGGACCCGCCCCATGAGTCCGTTCTGGCCCCTGGTCGCGCGGCCAGATCCAATACAGCAGCTTGCCCGCTTCTGCCTGATAGTCGAAGGAGCCTGGTAGAAACGGGGTGTTTGGCGGTAAAGAATAATCGACTACTTCCCAACCGTCGCTGGTCTGAACCAGGCTGCGAAGCGTCGTTAAATCCTGGTCAAAAGCATAGTTGCCAACGATAAAGTCAGGAAAGGCTGTAGCTGGCGCTGGCGTGGCAGTAGAAGGCGGCGGTTGGAGAGTCGGGGTGGGAACGGCCGTATGCTCGATAGCAGCTGATTCTATCGTGTTAACGGGCGTGGGTGTGTCGCTGGCAAAGCCGGTTGCCGTGCTGGTGGCCGCTGCTGTAGCGGTTGGAGCCGTCGTGTTGGAACAGCCTAATAAGAGAAGGCTAAATCCAGCCACAACTATGGCAGAAATTACCTTGAGTTTTTTCTTCATGGTGAGCTACGCTTCCTTTGTATGTGAGAGGTTTAAAGAAGTATGGAGATTGTTCTCAGGCGTGAGTTAGCAACTGCTCTGCTGCTGCCAGGCCGGATAGGGCCGCTCCTTCAACGCGCGGGCCGTTAAAGGCATCGCCAGCAAAGGCCAGAGGTGGCAAACCGTCAGCCAGCAGGGTGCGCTGGGGATAGAGCGTCTTGGGCAGAGCATAGCGCCAGCGGTGGATGTGATGCGCTCTGACGGTGCTGTTTTTGCTGAGAAACGGCCGTAACTCCCGCATAAACAGCCCTACCAACTCTCCCTTTGGCGCTTCGTACCACAGGCTGCTCACCGTAGGGTTTGCGTGGGCGGTAATGATCGTGGCTTCTGGAGAAATACCCTTCTGCTTATTATCGGCCAGCCAGCTAACTGTAGCCTTTGGCCGCTGCAAGGCGCCCGGTTCGGGCAGTGTCACCTCCCCTTCAATCCAAAACAGCCCGGCCAGGCAGGGTGCGTAGCTCACTTTTTCTAGCGCTGTGCGGTCTTTGTTGGTGAGCGGAACCTGGCCCGCGTCTAGCAAGGCCAGCGATTGCGGGACGGGTGGGGTGAGGAGAATGGCGCGGCTTTGGTAGGAACGGCCGTCTTCTGCCACGGCTTCCCAGAAGTCACCAACTAAATGTATTTTTTCCAGCTTTGTTGGCTGATGCAGCGTCAGGTCTTGGGCCAGATGTTTGGCAACGGCCGTCATGCCCCCGCGCACGGCAAACCGCGGATAGCCGTCCTGCGTCTCTTCTTCCTGCACGGAACCGCCTGCCCAGCCGCGCGACCATTCAAAAACCAGTCCGGCTTCTAACCACACATCCACGTGCTTCTGAAATTTTGCTTCGCGCACAGTGAAAAATTGGGCACCGTAATCACCGCGCCCTGGCCCCAGCCGCCACGTTGCCAGCCGCCCGCCCACGCCGCGCGACTTTTCTACGATAACGGCCGTTTTGCCCGCATCCCGAAGCACATTTGCTGCCAGCAGCCCGCTTAAACCAGCGCCTACAATGAGGACATCCACTTTGTTTTCCATGTTTTTATTTTAGCACAGCAGAAAGGGTGCAAAAGCGCATTACACGTAAGGCGCAGCGGCTCTTGCCTTCCGTGCGCCCCACCACCACAAACCGCCAAACAGCAGCAGGATGAGAACCAGAGAGCCGATGGCCCACAGCGTGTTTTTCCAAACGTAGCTGCGCGTGCCGCCGCTCAGCCTAATAGTGCGGGGATCATCCAACCGGTACTGCACCGTTACCGTGCCGCCCAGCTCCATTGGGAGGCTGTCGGCGTCGATCATGTCCGCAGCCAGCACTGGAGCTCGCCGATCTTCTGGCACAAATTGTACCTGCACCAGGTCAAACGGTTGCAGCAGTGCCTCTGGTTCACTGTCCGGCCCGCCGCCTACCTCTGTAAAGCGTTCTATCTCGTGCACTGTGGCAACGGCCGTTGCCAGATCGCCCACCAGCGGCCGTGACGCGCGCCATTGCGGAACGGAATCTATGAGAAAAACAAAGATTAACAGGGCAACAAACGCAAGCAAGAATGGCAGTTTGGCCGTGGATTGGCTTGTTTTCCACGACAGCCACAGCAGCAGGCCAGCCGCAGCCAAGGGCACATAGAGCCAAAGGCGCGTGCCCAACAGGATGGACAGCGTGGAGCGCTCTGAAAGGCGTGAAAAGGTAAACCAGCCGCCCAAATGCAGGTGGCGCACTTCTACCGAATCGCCCGCCGAGACCCGATCATAAACGGCCGCATCCGCCCGCAAATCTCTGCTGCTGGGTTCCTGCCTTTCCGGCGGCGTGTAGCGCACGCGCACATACAGATCGTGGCTCCACTCGCCATCTGAGTTTACTGCGATATTCTCTGTTTTGCCCTCCACAATCCCGGGCAGTGTTGGCTGCTGGTCCAGGTAGAGGGAAATGGCTACACCGATGGCTATCATGCCGCCGACAACCATCAGACCCGGCAAGATACTGTCACGCCCCCAGGTGAGCAAACGGCCGACAAGGTAAATCGCCAATAATAATCCGGTAGCCCCCAAACCAATGTAGATTGTTACACGGAAATCTTCAGGTAAGCTTTGCCACAGTTCCATAGAATGCGACATCCTTTTCCCATGCGTTTTTAGATTTTTGTCGCAGTATGATACTGCTGTTGGTGGCTGCCTGTAAATGGGCAAGCGTTCCGTAGCGATTTACTGTTGTCACCATTCCCCCAATTTGCTATTATGTCGTGGCGAGTTCAAAGTGCAGGTGTCCATATTGCCAGTGACTTATAACACCAAGCAAGCTATTATTTAGATTTATGGTTCTCTGCGACCACCTAGAATTCACATTTATGAAATGCGGAAGAAGTGGCGCATTTGTCCTGGATAGAAAAGCTCTAGCCCTCAATAAATTTTGCCTTTCTAAAACTTCTTTAAACTTAAACTTGGTATTTCCAAAGTACGGAAACAGATTTAATGCGAAAAATTTTTGAAACCTTGGCCCGCGAACGAAATAAATGGAAAACAGAGGAAGAAGTAAGACTCGGTTGGTTACATGAAATTCAAAACGAACTTGAAATTAATTTCCACGCTGAGCGCGGCCGAAACGATGCAAGTTACAATCAAGTAATTATCGAGTTCAAGGACAAAGGACTTTTTAAAGCAAGTACAAACAGTCGAAAATTCAAAGAGGCTGTATACGATCGCTTAGGAAAATACATCCCAACTAGGGCAACAGATGATGGTTTAGATCCCTCTGACTACATCGGAATTGCAATCGATGGAGATCACATTGCATTTGCAACTTATCGTAATGGCAAAATATCTCACGGGCCACTTCTGCCGCTCTCCGAAGCAAGTATCTCGCTGGTCCTTCAGGCATGCAGAGATTCTAATAGGCGCTCAGTTACAGTCAGCAATCTAATTGAGGATTTTGGTCACGCATCTACAGCAGGACGTGAGCTCATGCGAGTGCTTAGCAATATCCTCTCGCAACACTTGCAGAATTCAAATAACACAAAAATAAAGATGCTCTTTAATGAGTGGCAAACATTATATGGCCAAGTTTCTGATTTATCACAATCTCAAATCCAATACATTGATGAATCAATAGGGTTTTCTAGCGCAGTTCTTGAACTAACGAGAATTTCTGCCATTCTCTTTGTGATCCATACGTACAATTCGCTTCTTATAAAACTACTTGCTGCAGAAATCATTTCCGAGCTTACTCCTTTGACCTCTTATTCTGACTTTGCTCAAACAGCAGCCACTGTAACTAATGAAAATTTAGTAAGAATGCTCCGCCAGGATATTGAGCGGGGTGCATTGTTTAGCCGGGCTGGCATCAAAGGATTTGTAGAAGAAGCAATTTTTAGCTGGTATATCGATGCTTGTTCAAATGAAGAGGATAAAAATAATATCTCTGAAGCTATTCGAGAAGTATTGGTAAAAATAGCTCACTATAGAATGGATAATCTGACGGTAGCTCGCTCAAATGATGTCTTGAAACAATTCTATCAAAATCTAGTACCTGATGTTTTAAGGAAAAGTCTTGGAGAATTTTATACGCCTGATTGGCTTGGAGATGTAGCGTTAGACAAGGTAGAAAATCCGAACTGGTTGAAAATTCGAATTCTTGATCCAACTTGTGGTTCAGCCTCCTTGCTATTAGGAGCAATTCGCAGAATAAGACAAGCAGCAAGAGACGAAAACTGGCCAGAGGATAAGATCTTAGATCACATAGTAAACAATGTATGGGGATTTGATCTCAATCCCCTCGCGGTTCAAACGGCAAGAGTTAACTTCCTGATCGCAATCTCCGACCTGATCCAATCAAATCCCGGCGTCGAAATAGAACTCCCAATTCTGTTAGCGGATGCAGTCTATTCACCAGCTCAAAACCCGCAAACACAAGAACCAATTGTTGAGTACAGAATCGGGAGTCAAATTGCTGACCTTTTAATAAAAATTCCCATATATTTGGCGTTTAATCGACAACGACTCGATGAAGTATTTGAAGCTATGGGTGAGCTAGTCGAAGAAAATAAAACATTTTCATTCGTAAAAAAAGAGCTTGTAAAAAGAAATATTCTAACAAATACGGAAGCAGATGAATGGGCAGCCCCCCTCTCCGAAACCTACAATAAAGTATTAAATTTACATCAAAAAAACTGGAATGGTATTTGGTTCCGGATTGTAAGAAACTTCTTTTGGTCAGCGACGGCAGGTAAGTTTGATGTAATCATTGGAAATCCTCCATGGGTACGTTGGTCTAAACTACCCGAACTTTATCGTGAGCGGGTTAAACCTACTTGTGAACATTACGCCATCTTTTCAAATACCCCACACCATGGAGGGAATGAACTAGACATCTCAGGAATGATTACCTATACAGTAGCTGACAAATGGCTACGGGAAGCTGGGCAATTGATTTTTATAATAACTCAAACCCATTTTCAATCCCCCTCCTCTCAAGGTTTTAGACTTTTTAATATTGATGATACTTTTAACCTTGTCCCCAAATCTGTCGATGACCTAAAAAATCTTAAGCCATTTCCTGACGCTGCCAACAAAACCGCAATTCTCTCAGCGTTTAAATTAACAGATGAAGTGGAGTATCCGGTCCCGTATATCATTTGGGATTCAAAAGAAGGATTTTCAAAAAATATCCCTGTTAGCCTTTCTAAGGCCGAAGTACAAGAAAGAACACGAGTTGAAGATTGGGAAGCGACTCCTGTTGGAGGGCCTGGCTCTCCTTGGGCCCTCTTACCCAAAGGGAAATTTTCCTCGGTTAAAAAGCTAACTGGAAATAGCTCATGGGTACAAGGACGAAAAGGCATAACAACTGATCGCAACGGAATATACTTCGTGAGAATTATTGAAGTTAGCGAAGCTAATAAGCTGGTCCAAATAGAAACAAGACCAGAAGCAGGTAAAACAGATATAGGTGTTGCTCAACGTTTTTGGGTCGAGCCAGACTTGCTTTATCCACTTTTGAAAGGAGCAGGAGACATTGGTCCTTGCTCTTTCAATCCACAAGAAGAGTTATTTGCCTTCGTCCCTAATAGAGGCATCGTGAAACAAGCCTACGAAGAGGCCGATGAATTTATTAAGTCATCCCTTCCTAAAACTTATAATTATTTTCAAGCCTTCAAACCAACACTTGAAACGCGTTCAACATACAAGGGACGAATGAAAAACGCTCCTTTTTACGCAGTATATAACGTTGGAGACTATACATTTTCACCTTGGAAAGTAGTTTGGGCAGAGCAACCAGGCACTAAAGAGTTTCCTGCCGCAGTTGTAAGTAGTGGTGAAGTTCCTTCAGTTGGCAAACGCGTAATTATTCCTGACCACAAAATCTATTTCGCAGAATTTGATAACCTAAATCCAGCTTACTTTTTATGCGGTTTACTGAACAGTTCCTTAGTAAGGATGTATATTCAAAGTCACAACATTTCAATTCAAATAGGAAATATCTTTAAGCACATGAGCCTTCCTGAATTTGATGAAACCGATAAACGGCATTTGAATTTAGTAAATCTCGTACAACAAGCTCACAACGAAACTGACTTGGTCAGAAAATTAGGTTTATTAGATGAAATATCAAACCAAAGCAATGAAATTCTATAAGATGCTTTATTATGGATGAATCAAAAGATTATTTGGGCTACTAACCTCATTAACAAATGTCCTTAAACACCAGTTTCAATAAAGCCTAGCTTTCGATAATCTCTCGTGATCGACAGTTGCCATAGAGCAACTATCAGAGCAACAACTGACTCTGAAAAAGCAAGAATAGGGCTGCTTTTGACTAAAATTGCACCACTAAAAGTAAGAATTGAAAGAATTATCAATTCAATCATGCGCTTTTTCTGCCATATGACAAATAATGGTTTTTCGGGCAATATTCCCGCCCGTTGCTTTCTTTTAATTTCGTGTAGATTCAAAAAATAAAATCCTGCCCCAAAGAAAAGAAAAACACTCGTTGACGCAAACCAAGCAAAAGGGTTGGTCATCAGACTAATGCTAATTCCTTGAGTAATAATATATAAAAAGAACCAGATTAGAGATACGACGGTGAATGAGCGGTCTATTATTTCAGTATCCAAATAGTACCGAGCCCAAAAAACAATCACGATTAGGAGGCTGGTTATTGCAATCAAAGGTGTGCTAAAGTAATTTACCACAAACGATGAAAAGAACTCTCCAGCAGTAACAACAAAAACAAATATTGCAATATTTATTCCTTGAGCAATATTTGTGATTTCCAAATATAGAGTTTTTATGACTGAGTTTGGACGTGAATAAATCGTCACATCATGTGTAGATGAAGCTTTGCCAATGACTGAGATAAGTTGGACTGGTTTGGATGGTTTACTAAATATTTTTTGGATTCTATAGACAAGAGGTCTAACAACAAACACACTTATAACAAAAATAACAAGAGAAGCTGTGAAAAAAGAGCGCGATTTTTGCATTTGCTTCTGTATTTTCATAACGTGTTCTTATTTAGCGGTGAGCTTGTTTTCTGGCAACAGGCCCCTAATTTCTACACTAAAAGAGGCCGTCTTGTCAACGACTATAACCTGATGTTCTAAAGGGGTACACACTTCGCACGCTAAGCCTACTTGCCTGAAAGCCAACCTGTGCCATAATTCTGCAATGACTACCCCAGCCCCCTATATTTCCATTCAAAATTTGCAAAAAATCTACACAATTCACGAACGCGAAGCCGGGCTGGGCGCTGCGATGCGAAGCCTGGTAAAACGCAAAGCCAAAGAAATCCGAGCGGTGGACGACATTACATTTTCCGTTGCACCTGGCGAAATTGTGGGTTTTCTGGGGCCAAATGGTGCGGGCAAAACAACCACTTTGAAAATGCTAACCGGGCTGCTGCATCCCAGCAGCGGCCAGGCAGATGTGCTTGGCTTTACGCCGTGGAAGCGTGAACATGACTTTTTGCGCCAGATCACGCTGGTGATGGGGCAGCGCAATCAGCTGGTGTGGGACATTCCAGCGGCCGATTCGTTTGAGCTGAACCGGGTTATATTTAACATTCCTGAAGAAGTGTACCGAAGCACACTGGCGGAGCTGACGGAGCTGCTCGACTTAGGGCCGCTCATTCACAAGCCGGTGCGCAATCTGTCACTGGGGGACCGCATGAAGTGTGAGATTGCCGGGGCGCTGCTGCACCAGCCCAAGGTGCTATTTTTGGATGAGCCAACGATTGGGCTGGACGTGACGGCTCAGCGGCGCATTCGGCAGTTTGTGGCTGAGTACAATCAACGCTACGGTGCCTCGGTACTGCTGACCAGCCACTACATGGCGGATGTGGAGGCGCTTTGCCAGCGGGTGATTGTGATTCATCACGGCCGTATTCTGTTTGACGGTGATTTAACGGCGCTGGTGCAAAAGTTCTCGCCACACAAAACGATTGTAGTTGACCTGGCACCGGGGGCTACAAACGGGCGGGGTGCCGAGGCCCTACGGCCGTTTGGTGAAGTGGTCGCTTATACAGAAGGCCAGGCGGTGCTGCGGGTGCCCAAGGCAGAAACGGCCGTGGTCACCACCAGGCTCCTCACCAACCTGGCTGTCAACGACCTCACCATTCAGGACCCGCCCATTGATGAGGTGATTGAGCAAGTTTTCAATGCTGATCCTTAGCCCAGGACATTTGGTGCTCAGCAGTTGGCCCAATCACCTCAGGTTTTGGGGCACGCTAATTGCCGCCTACGGTTATCCTAAAACGGGCGGCGGCGGAGGTGGTGGACTATCTGCATGATCTTCGATGTTCGCTTCCAGCTTTTCTAGCTGGCGTTCTGCCAGATGACGACCACCCCAGCCAAAAGCGATGGCGGCGGCGATGGCAGCTGCCCCCAGCGTAAGGCCAAAGGCCAGCGTGATAATATCCTCTGCAATCCCCATTTGGCGCAATCCCATCGTAGCCGTGAGCAGTATGATGGCGTAGCGGGCTATCGTTGCCAGCAGGTTGCTGTTTTGCATATTGCTAGAGCGAATAGCGCTGTCCGCTAAATTGGCCAGGTACAGACCCAGGGCAATAACCACTAGCCCCAACAAGATGGAGCCCAAAAGCCTGACAAAGTTAGCCAGCATCACGGCAATCGCTTCAAAGCCTAAAAGATTGGCGGCTTCGGTAGCTGCAAAGAGCATGATGCCCGCGACGACGATTAGCCCTAGAATTTCTGATGGCTGTCTGCCCTGGGGAACGATACGAACAATGCCAAGCTGTGCCAGAAAACGGTCGAGGCCGACGTTGGCCGCAATCCGCGTTACGAGCTCACCCACGAAGCGCGCGACAAAGTAAGCCACGACCAGCAGAATAAAGGCGGCAAAGATGGCCGGAATTGCGTCGAGCACGTCTTGCAGCATGGCAATGGCGGGCTCGCTGATGGCATCCACATTTAGCGCATCCAGCGCGGCAATAGCCACAGGAATGAGAATGAGAACATAGACAACCAGCCCAATGACGCGAGAAAGCGTCATGGGACCGTCATCAACGGCCGTTCCCCGTGGCGTTGGCGTGGTGGTGATGTCTGAAGCCGTTCCCATACTCGTTTGCGGCGGTGTAACGGTTGTTGTCGTGGCACGTCCGGCAAAGCCAAAACGGGCGCCCACCTCATCAACCCCCGTAGAAGCCAGCAGATTGGTGACAATGTCCCTTACGATGCGGGCCACAATGTAGCCAATGATAAGAATAACGGCTGCGCTAAAAAGGTCAGGCAAAAACGCCAGTATCTCACTGACCATTGACTCCACTGGAGCCAGAATGCCTTCCAGGGAAAGTGCTTCTAAAATGGCAGGCAAGAACAGCAGCCAGACAAGCCAATACACCAGGGTGCCGATCGATTCACCAAGCGAAACCGGCGTGCGCACACCAGCGTTTCGGGCTAGCTTATCATCCCAATCGGTTGCATCCAGCAGCCGTTTGATGATTCGCTTGAGCACGGTGGCTACCACCCAGGCTACTAGAGCCAAAACAATGGCGCCAACAAGATTGGGAATAAAGCCTGTAGCCCGATTAAGGATGTTGTCTAGCGGGGCAACAACGGCCGTTAACCGCAGCCGGTCTAATGCCGCCACAATGGCAAAGAGCATCACAAGCCAAAAAACAACCTGCCCAACGATGTTCTTAAGATTAAATTCGTTGGGCGTGCCGCCCATGCCTCTTTCGATGCGCTCGTCTATATGGAAGCGATCCATCACCGTGTGAACGATGGCCCGAAGGATCAAGGCTACAAGCAGGCCCAACAAGAGAATGAGCATGGCAGCCAAAATCGATGGTATGCCCTGTGTAAAAGTAACTTCCAAATTACTTATAACGTCATCCATTTTTCCTCTCCTTTTTTAATATATTCTTAATAAAGTCTGTCTTTATTGAATAATGAAGAGAGTGATAAAGCGATATACCCCTGGTATAGTCCAGGATAGACATTTGTCTGTATCTTAGGCTTGCAGCTTTGAAAGAAACTTGGTTACCAATCGGGTTGAGCCTGTGCTAGAATTTCCCCGGCTCGATCGAGTTTTGTTGCCCTCAACGCACATCATAGCAGAAAATTTCCAAAGTGGGTGAGTTGTGCTGTAAATTAGACACGCCAACAGGCTAAAAAGGTGGAGGATCGTGGGAAAAAAGCTAACGGTAAATTCAAATGGGAAGATCCGGAACATAATTCGTTTAATCATGGCTTATGCGGCACTTTTTTTGTTTGTTGCGGGCTGCCAGGAGAAACCGGTAAACGATGACGCTGAGGTGGTAGATGTTGAAGCAGTGACGGCCGAAACGGCCGTTCCCCCCCAGGCAACCAATACCCCAGAGATTGAAAGCAGGCCAGAAATTGAAGGGGAGATTGTCATCACCAGCTCGGCCACCGTCTCCGTAATGGCCGTTGCGACCACAGATTTGGCAGCGGCCAATATTGACCCGCTTCCGGCGGGCATTGGTCTGGTAAGTGATGTGTATGCCATTGATACCGACGATACGGCCGTGAGCGGCCAGGTTGCCATCAACGTCCCAGGCGATGCCGATGAAGCGCTGGTCGATCTGTACGGCTGGGACGGCGCTTCCTGGGTATTTGTGCCTTCAGAGTACGATTCAGCGACCCAGCAGCGATACGCCGCCGACCAGGTTCTATTTACGGCGGTTGCCCTCGTTCAGCCAGTAGCCCCAGATGCCATGACGGTTGGAGGCGTCTGGAGCGAGGACGCTGTTGCCTGGTCTGTAGCGTTTACAGAAGCCATTGTCGGCACGGTTTACCTGGGCGCTGACGCAGAATTAGAGGGCTCTCTGCCAGGCATGCCCGCAGATGTGGCTAATCCATACCTGCACCTGACCAACGTTGGCGACACCATTGCCGCAGAGCCTTTGGCACTCCTTTTGGCTGATGAAGCGGCACAAACGGCTCAGGTTGCAGCCATCGTAGAAATGGCGGAAGCCTATTCAGGGGTGAATTTAAACTATCAAGGGGTAGCGCCTGAGCAAAACGAGGCCTTTACGGCTTACGTACGCAATCTTTCCGCTGCGCTGGACGCGCAGGATAAAAACTTGATTCTCACCCTTGCCGCTCCTTCTGGTCTGGAAGAGGAGAGCGACCTTGATGGTTATAATTGGGCAGAGCTGGGCAGCGTGGCCGACGCTGTTTACCTCCAGCTTCCCCTCGATGCAAGCGGGTATGAGGAAGGGGAAACGGCCGATCAACTGTTGAACTGGGCCACGGACAATATCAATCGACGCAAGCTAGTGGCCCTCATTCCTGCCAGCCCGGTTGTTCATGCTGAGGGCGCCTGGACAGTGCTAACGGCGGATCAGCTAAGCCATTTTGCTGAGCTTGAGACAGATGCCGCAGAATACGAACCGGAAACGGTTGTGGAAGCTGCCCTTTCCGGCGAAGTGTCGTCAGTCCAGTGGGATGAAGCCAATTCAGCCTATTACTTTACGGTTGAAGATTCGCAGGAAGTCTGGTTGGTGCATCCAGCTACGCTTGCTTATCGAATGGAGACGGCCGTTAGACACAATCTGCAAGGCGTTGCCTTTACCAGCCCCACCCAGCTGCCTGATAGTGCCCAGGCAGAAGACCCCACCTTTGTCTGGACCGTTTTGGATGAAGACGGAAATGTGATTGTCAGCGAGCGTGGCTTAGACTCGTCTTTTAGCTGGGAAGGAGCCGAGACTCCAGGAGAGTTTACGCTTCGGGTTGATCTTATTTCAGGCGGCAACACTACTTCGCTAGGCACAGTGCCCATTACCGTTGTCGCAGCCGAAGAGACGGAGGAGGTTGCCGCGAGAGACGAGAGCGCAGAAACAATCATCGGCGTCGTTAAGCGCAATGCCAACGTGCGTATTGGCCCCGGTGAAGGCTATGAAAAATTCCCTGGCCCCATCCTCAAGGACCGCGAAATTGAAATTGTGGGACGCGATGAATTTGGTTATTGGCTTTATATTGTTTTTGACAACATTGATGGCCAGCAAATGGGCTGGATTGCAACCTCGCTTGTTGAGATTGATCCAGAGTTCGACATTAGCTTGTTGGAGGACGCAACCGAAATAATTGCTGATGCGCCAGACGACATTGTGGCCGAAGCCCCTCAGCCACCGCCCGCGAATGACCCCGAACCCACCGCAACACCGCCTGCATCCGCGCCGCCTTCAGGGCCACCGCCGCCCGTTTCTGCGCCTCCGGTAGCGGTCGGGGGCTTTGAATTGGGGGGACAAACCCACACCTTTAGCAATCCCGTACTCATGGCCTCAGCCGGTATGACCTGGGTTAAGTTCCAGCACAAGTGGGGCGAGGGGAATAATCCCAACGATTTGGCTGGGCGGATTAATAATGCCCATGCGGCTGGCTTTAAGGTGCTTTTGAGTATTCCTGGGGCAAATACGTACCCAGACAGCATTAACTTTGGCGAATATGTTCAATTTTTGGCAGGAGTGGCGGCTCTCGGTCCCGACGCCATTGAAGTTTGGAACGAAATGAACATTGACTTTGAATGGCCTGCCGGTCAGATTGATCCCGCCAGCTATGTAAATAATATGCTTGCGCCTGCCTATAATGCTATCAAGGCGGCCAATCCCAACGTGATGGTCATCAGCGGGGCACCAGCGCCCACGGGGTTTGACAACGGCACAAACGCCTGGGCGGACAACCGCTACATGGCGGGCATGTTGGCTGCGGGTGCAGGCAGCTACGCCGACTGCATTGGGGCTCATTTCAATGCCGGTGCCAGCTCACCTTCCACCGTTTCCGGGCATCCTACAGGAAGTGCTCACTATAGCTGGTATTTGCTGCCGACATTGAATGTTTATGCCCAACTTGGCCGACCAGTTTGCTTTACGGAGCTGGGCTATCTGTCTGGGGAAGATTATGGTGGCGTGCCGGAGCGTTTTGGCTGGGCGGCCGGAACGACCGTGGACCAACATGCTGCCTGGCTGGCAGAGGCCGTTAGCGTGGCCGCCAATACGGGCAAAGTCCGCCTAATTATTATCTTTAACGTGGACTTTACCCACTGGGGAGATGATCCACAGGCAGGCTACGCAATGATACGGAAAAATGGCGGCTGTCCCGCCTGTGGAACTCTAGCGCGCGTTATGGGCCGCTAGTTATAGTTGTGGAGTGTGTTGGCTAAAAGATGCGGCGCAGAACCTGAGTGGTGGCTGCGGTGGCTAGCCCGTAGGCCAGATGCGCGCCAAGGCGATTGACATGCCCGGCGGGCGAAACGGCCGTTGGTCCTTCCTGCAGACCTAACATGGGTACGGCTACCTCATCCCCCATCAGCCAAAGGCTAACCCCATGAGCGGCACCTCCGCGCAAATCCAGCAGACCCTTGCCTGAGCCATTTGTGGCGCGTGCGGCACCGTATAAACCGCCTTGCAGGATGCCGTAGCCCCAGTGGGTGAGATTGCTTAGCGCAGAGCGCATTTCTTCGCTCTGTGGCTCGTGGCCGGTGACGCGCTCATACAGCTTGCTGCCGATTACGGCCGTTGGGCTCTCGTCCGGGTCTGGATGGCGGTCAACCTGAGAGATATCATCCAGGTCAAGGCTTTTTGGATAGACCTCGGTGCCGCCAAAGTCGAGCTTTTCGCGCAGCCAAGGGGCGACATGCTGCCAATACCACTGCATTGCCATTAAGCCCGCAAGACTGCCTATTGCCCCAATAACAAATCCTTTTCCTCGACTATCATTATGATTAGACATATCTATTCTCCTTAGCGTTAACCGATAACAGCCACTAGACTTTCTACAAACGCTTGCGATTTCTTGCCTATAGCAGGCCCATGCCTATGGCAAGTGGACGCTAATGCCAGAATTGGGACCACCAGGAATGCCTAAGGCCGTTTCTTCGCCCGTATGTTGCCGCAAGTCCTCTAAGAGCGCGGCGGGGTCAACGGCCGTTTCAACCAATGCTTCCGATTGCGGACGCGGTGTCTGAACCGATCTGGCCCGGTAAACAACCAGATGTTCAATGCCATCTGCCAATGCCCGGCGGCCCAGTGCGCGGATATAGTATCGGTTAAAAGCGTCGTCAGCTATCATCTCAGCCGCATTCGATGGCACAGAAACAATTTGAAAGCCATCAGCCATTTTGCGCGGCGCTGCGCGCGTAATGCGGCGCTTTTGGTCCAACGCCTGTTTTAGCGTTACTTCGCTGCCGTTGGTTATGGCTTCTCGCAACAGCTCTGTAAAGTCATGCACCCCCTGGCCGCTAAGATAAGGGCTGATGTGTATTTGCTGCCGGGCAAGATCATAGTCCAGCTCCTCAAGCATCAGCTCTCTTGTACGGCTGTCGAGGTTTAAGAAGTGTAGGCTCATTCGTACTGCTTACTCTGCCCCTTTTGATGACAAGTTCGGCGGAAGGGGCATGACGTCCTCGTATGGTTTGCCTTTGTCTGGAGCGTTAGCGGCGTCTCCTAGTTTCTCCTCGGTAAACTCATCATCCGCCACAAATTGGGGCAAACGGGTGAGCTGCATTTTGTTAATTTCATCGCGGCTGAGCGTCAGCCAAACGGCCGTTGCGTCGTCTCTGGTTTCGTCAATAAAAACAGTAGGCACGTAATATTCGTCGCCAATCGTCATATTAACGACCATCAGGTAGGTGCTGTAGAGGTTGCGTTCAGGGTAGGCTGGCCCCTGG
>JBHIWP010000058.1:0-21240 GCA_041987425.1 Promineifilaceae bacterium (SeqCode)
GAAATTGGCACAAAGCGCTCTGTATCTACGCCATTGGGGATGAAGGGACGGCGCTCTTCAGGAATTCCCACGCTGGCCAGCTCTGCATCAATTTCCCGGCTAATGGCGATAAAAGCATCAACATGACGCCGCTGAGAGGCCAGCCGCTGCTGCCCGCCCAGCCGAGTCGTCAGCTTAGCCAAATCGCCTAGCTGCCCGCCGCGCAGCACTTTTGCTACGACCGGAATGCCCAAAACGCGCTTTGCCAGAACGGCCGTTGTCGTCGGCGAAAGCAGCTCATGTGCGTGAATAAGATCCGGCCGCAGCCGCTGCAACAAAGCCAGCGCCGAAATCGTGAAGGTAAGCGAAGCCACGGCCTTGGGGCCAGGAGCCGGTAAACGATGCACCGGCACGCCATCAATTTCCTCGTATGGCTTAAGTCCCTTGTAGCGCCGGGTTAGCACAGTTACTTCAACATTTCGCGCGCGCAGCAAGGGAGCCAGCGCCGCCAGCTGCCGCTCTGCACCTCCTACGTGCGGATAATATGCCTGGCTAATCATCGCCACGTGGATTTTTTGCCGCGTTGATGTGTGCGCCATTGTTATTTTGCCTCCGACAAAGGAACGACATTCCGGTCAGCTAAACAAACCTCGTTATACAGTGATAACAGTTTGTCTAACCAGATAGATGGACTGTAGTGTTGCGCCACGTGCTCGCGTGCCGCCCTGCCCATAGCTGGTAGCTGCTCTGGATTGCTCAATAGCTGGTTGATTGCTTGCGCCAGCTGCGCGGGCTCGCCTGGCGGCACTCCCACCCCGGTGCGTGGCGTCAGCACCAGCGGCACGTCCCCAACTTCGGTGGCAGCCACCGGCAAACCTACAGCCATGGCTTCCAACATAGCCACAGGCAGCCCTTCAAACAGGGAAGCGCTCACGTAAAGGTCGCTGGCACCTAAAAGGCGGGGCACATCACTGCGAGCACCCAGCAGTCGGGCATTATTTTCTAATTCCAAGACCCTAATTTTTTCCGCCAACACTTCCAGGTCTGAACCATCCCCAACAATAATCAGCGCTGCCTGTGGATGAATCTTGCAGACCTGGGCAAAAGCAGTTAGCAGATCGCTGCCACCCTTCAGGGGCGTCAGGCGGCCTACTGAAATGAGCAGCGGACGTGCAGTATCTCCCACCAGCTCTGCACGCAGCACCTCGCGCTCAGCCTGAGCTAGCGGAGAAATAAGCGTTACGGCATTTGGAATCACAACAAGTGGAGTGCGAGGAAACTGGAACTGACGAGCGTCGGCCACCTGTTGACCTACAGCAACAATGCGCTTTGCCAGATAGCGTAAAGTCCATATTTCCAGCTTTTTACGGGAGTTAAGATGCGTATCAATCCGCATGTTGTGCAACGAAGCGACAACTGGTGTGCCCGTCAAAGCGCAGGCCAGTGGACCTAAAATATTGGCATTATTTAGATGCGTGTGCACCACATCGAAACGTTCCTGCTTCAGAAAGCGAACGAGGCGAATCAGGCGTGGCAAATGCAGCAGGCGCGGCGCGTGCATGGCAACCATTCGGGTTCCCAGCGCCTGGATCTGGCTGGTGAACGGCGCGCCTTTTTTGTCCGCTTGCAGGGTAATGATCGTCACGTCGACATTACTTGTGCGGGCGGCTTCGGCAAACGTCACCAGCAGCTTTTGGGCACCGCCCCAGGCTAAAGAGTCAATGATGTGGGCTACTCGCATTATAACCTCCGAATCAGGGCAGTTCTCAGCGTACTTCCTACGCTTATCACAACCTCACGCTGCCAGAGCATGAGCGCACCTATATACGTTAATCCACCGCTGAAAACAGCCACAATGAGCTGCACCAGGGGTGACGAATTTGCGGTAAGCTGTAAAGCGCCAATTACCGCCAGTGTTAGGGCTGCACCGCCGATAGCGGCTGGCTGCAGGGCGTCTACCATTTTGCGGAACGAAGTGTTGAGCATCCGCCCGGCCACCACAAGATTGAGGATGGTGCCCAGCAGGGCCACGGCCGTTTGCACCCAGGCTACCGCAATAAGTGAACCAGGACCGGTAACGGCCCAATAAAGCCCGGGCAGCAGCACTACGGCCTGCACCAACGACAGCTTTGTCAGCAGGCCGGGTCGGCCCTGCGCTTTGTAGACATCGCCTGCGTTAAACGTCAAAGAGCGCAGCAATGTGTATAGAGAAATAGCGGCCATAACCGGTGCAGCCTCGATCCATTTGGCCGTGTAAAAGACCAGCACGAACGGCCGTGCCGTCAGCGCCAGGCCCAACCCCAGGGGAATTGTTACCAGGCTCACGTAGCGCATGGTTTTCCATAAGCCCCGGCTAAGCATGGCGGTATCGTCCCGCACTTTGGCATAGGCTGGAAAGACAACTTTGGCAATGGTGCCGCTAAACTGTTTAATCAATAGCTCCGGCAAGCGGAAAGCGATGGTATAGATACCCAGGGCTGCGGCCGTCATGTAATGACCAATCAGCAGGTAGTCTAGATTTAGCATCAGCATGCCCAGGGCATCGACAGCCAGAATGCCAGAGCCGTAATTAAGCAGGTTGGGAACCATCGGCCAGCTAAATTGGAATTTGGGCCGCCAGGGCATCACGCGCCAAAAGGAAATGACAGAAACGGCCGTGCCCGCCAGTTGGCCAATGATCAGGCTCCAATAACCAAAGCCGAGCAGCGCCAGACCAATGGAGATAAGGCCCTTAGCCAGAGAACGAACCAGCTCCGGCACAAACTTTCGACCAAACGCAAGCTCCTTACGCAGCAGCGCATCGTGCACCGAGCCAAGGGCAGCAATGGGAAAGGTAAGCCCCAAAAGCCGTGTAACCTCGACCGCACGGGCATCGCGGAAGAACCAGCCCGCTAACGGCGCGGCTACCCAGGTGAGGCCGAACAGAACGATGCCGAAGCCAAACCCTAACCAGAATCCAGTGTTCGTGCGCTTATGGTCGGACTGATAGTAAATAAGCGCTGAGCTGATCCCCAAACCTTGCAGCACGTCGAGAAAGCTAATTGCCACCAGGGCATAGCCAGCAACGCCAAAATCTTCTTCAGACAGCAAGCGGGCCAAAACAATGGTGCTAAGAAAGACCAGGAGCTTGCCGCTGTAGGTGGTGGCGTAAGCCCAAATGGTTCCGTGAATCGTGGCCTTGGTCAGGCCAGGCTGGTTACTTTCTGATGTCATTCTGTATATCCAAAGTAATCCATGACATCAGCCGCCTGCTGCATGAATGCCTTTTTGTCGGCTGCACTCAGGCGCGCAATCTGATTGTCATTTACATTTTTACGGAAGCAGGTAGGAAGTTCTTCAATTGAAAACCACTGAATTTCTCGATCTTCGCTGCCGCCAAACATGTAGGCTCGCTCGCCGTTCTTGCTCATGGAGGGCTTGGCCTGTAAACGGAACCGGTTTGCCTCTGTTAGCGGCAGCCCGGCCAGCGAATAAATTTCTCTTACGGCCGTTACCGGATCGGCAATGATTTCTTCGAAGCGAATCAGGTGATAATTTTCTCGCTGTTCGGCATCTGCGATCATCTTTTGGCAAATCGTGCGGTACAGCCGCCCCACGTCTGCCGCATCTGCCCCACGTCGCACAAAGCCTTCGCAAACGGCCAGCCCATGGCGCACAAGTGCAAAAAAGGTGGCATCTGGATACATGGCCGCGAAAGTGGGCGTTAGCATGACGATACCGTTTACATTTTTGCACAGTAAACGGCCGTTACCCTGCTGCGCTGAATGCCCGTTGCCGTTCTGCTCCGGCGCCATCGGCTCTAAGACGCGATTGCGATGGAGCAAAAAATCCAGATACTTCCGCAGCGGGCGGGGCAGCGGGTTTCGTTCCTCCAGCAGCTTATAGCCAAACGTATGCTGGCGTGTGCCAATGACAATTGGCACATAGAGGGCATTGCTAACTAACTTTTCCAGCAGGGGCGCATGGTACTTGCCGTAGAACAACTCATGCGTCTCGCCATCCAGGCAATGCACCTCTGGATGAGACATGATCAGGTTCATTAAGATGTTCGTGCCGCCGCGCTGGAAGCCATTAATAAAGATAGGTGCCTGGTTAAGCATACTTAACGACTCCGTTAGCATGTTGCGGCCGCGTTACGGGCACTGCCTGGACGATAGCCAGGGCAATTCCCAACAACAGCCAGAGAAAGCGCGGATATGCACCGTGCAAAAAGAAAGCGGCCGTTAAGTAGCCAATAAAGCCAACGCTGTAGGCTCGCACCAAACTCGCGTCCGATTCACGTCCCGCCCACTTTAGCGCCTTATAGGTTCGGGCAAGTCCACTAAAGCTAAAGCCCAGCATCAACCCAAACATGGTCAGCCCCACCAGGCCTGATTCGGCCGCCACTTCCAGATAAAAGTTATGGGCATCGCGCGCTTCCAGGCGTGAATCAATACCTAACTGGCGTGAATAGCGCTGGTAATGGGCCGGATAGTTGCTCCAACCCACGCCAAAGAGCGGGTGTTCGGTAAACATGATCCATCCCACCAGGGACTCACTTAACCGCCCACGAAAAGAGATTTCATTACGCGCATCTTGCTGGCCCACACCTGGGATAAGGCTCATCATCGTTTGGACTCTTGCACCATACTGTTCTGGCACAAACTGGTAGAGCACCATAACCAGGGCAATTGTCACCAGCAATGAAGAAAAACGGATGCGATAGTACCAGACAAGCAGGGCAGCCATTACCAGCAGAGCCAAAAAGGCACCGCGTGAAAAGGTAAAGATTATAGAAAGCAGGGCCACAACAAAAGCCCAGGCAGCCAGAACGCGCAATAAAGGCTTTTCCTCGCGCCAGAGCCTATCCAGAGACAGAGGAATAAGCACAAGCAAGATTTGGGCATAAAAGTTTGGATCGCCAATCGGACCAGCGATCCGAAAGTCGCTGTTCTGCCCAATAATGTTTTGTACTTCTGCCAGACCAAAACCCAGGTAGCTGTTCTCGTGCGTACCGGTTAGCTGTTGAAAGGTGGTAATGGTGCCCATAAAGATACCGGCCAGCAGCAAGGTCCAGACGACTCCCCGAAAGGTAGAGATGCGCCGCAGCAGGATGATGATGAGCACCGCAATAATGACATCTTTGATGTAGGTCCCTAGAGCGAACTGTGCACGGGAAATATCGGATGCGTATAGCAAGGAGGCAAAGCCCACTAGCCCGTAACCGCCCAAAAGCAAAAGGGGCAGCTCAAGACGCTCCAGATAGTTCCGTTTCTGTAAAATCCAGCGTGCTGCGACAATGCCTATCAGCAGCAGCGACAGCGGCTGAGCAATGGAAGGAAAGCCATGTTCGTGCACCAAAACGTCGGAGAAACGCGTGTAGGTAACGAAGACCAGGATATATAGTCCCCACTCAAGGCGAATAGCGATAGCCAGAGTTACGGCCAGGCCAGCTGCGCCCACGGCGAGCAGCAATGGATTGTTGATGAGATTGACCAGCAGACTAATAAGACTGCCTAGCCCCACGGCCGCTAAACCGAAGAGCAGTGGAGTAGCCACGTTATCTTTCGTTGCTGGGGGACGTTGCGCTTTCGATATCATGGTGGACAGCTCCGTTGGTAACAACTATTTGCTCATTTCGTCTTGCAGTTTCCCAGTTGGCACTGCTGTTATTCAGAAATAACTGCGTTGGTGTGCGCTCGCGCAGAATTATCAGCATAACCCCCAGGCCCAGGCCCAGGATCACTGAAATAATCACATTTTGCAATGCTGGCGGTCCTGCGGCCGTTTCAGGAACGGGCGCCTCGTCTAAGAAGTTAAATTGATGGATAGGGTAAAGCGCGCTAACGTAAGCAATGGCTTCCTCACCCATACTGTTGGCCAACTGAGCCGTCATCTCCGGGTCTGGCCCCTTAACCATCAGCTCTAACACGCTGGCCTCAGGCAAGACAACGGCCGTTACTTCGTACCCTTCTAATTCACCCGGCTCCACATCTAACCCATCCTGGGCCGCTGAGAAGATACGGTTACTTTGCAGCACCTCAGCATAGGTGGCTACCACAGAGCGCCTGTCTAGCGCCTCCAGACTGTTGATTGCGTCCCGGTCGCTTTCCAGCACGTTGGGGCTCACAATAAAGCGGGCGCTGGTCTGGTAAGATGGCGTGGACGTAAGCATGAACGCTAAAGACACGACCAGGGCGATTCCCACCGTCAGGGCAAGTAGCCACCAGTTCCGCTTTAGGTTTAGATAACTTTCTAATTGTTGTAGGTAAGGTTGTAATTGGTTCATCATTCCTGTTCTCTTTACTAAAGTTACTGCATTGTTTTTTAACGAATACATACGCTGCACAGAATCAGAAGCAAACGTTTTTACTGGTCTCCACCTCAATGGTGAGGTGAGGGGCACTGATTCTTTGGGAACCTTTTCCCGCTGCATAATATCTTTAAATAATTCTGCCAGGTTGGTTACATTAGGCTCCAGCGCAAACGATTCTTGTACCAACGCACGGCCGTTTGCCGCCAGCCGAGCCGCATAATTAGGCTGCTGATACACAGTCGCCAGGGCGTCGGCCAGGGCCACCGTGTCGGCAGGGGGCACCAGATAACCAGTTTCCCCCGGTTGAACTAATTCTGGAACGCCCGAAATTGAGGTAGCCACGACCGGAAGCGATGAGGCCATAGCCTCCATAAGCGCCACGGGAATGCCTTCCATCTTGCCAGAGGGCGTAACGATACTGGGCTGAACGTAGCAGTGAGCCTGGGTCAAAAGCTGGGCCACTTCTTGCTGTGTTTTGGCGCCCAGCAGCAAAACGGCCGATTCCAACCCCAGCTCACGAATCAGGCGTGTCAGGGATGCGCGTTCTTCTCCCTCACCAATGATTTGGCAGCGGAAAGGGATACCCCGATTGCGCAGGTGGTTACAGGCTTCCACAAGGTAGCGCTGTCCTTTATATGGCTGCAAGCTGCCTACATGAATAATTTCCATGTATTCGCCTGGGGCTCTGGAACGCGGTGAATTTTCATACAGATCTGGCTCAATGCCACAGTGGACGATATGCGTCTTTTCTTTAATTGGCGAACCGGCCACAGCCGCCACGTATTCCCGGTTATAGTTGGAAATAGCGGCAATGAAGGCTGCGTCATCGAGCTTGGTTTTAAGCATAGACTGGTTCACAAAAATATCGTGCGCGTGTACCGTGATGCTGTAGTCAATACCAGAAACCTGGTTAATGACCCAGGCCAGGTACGCTGGATAGGTGGCATAGTGGGCATGGATGTGGGAAACACCTTCCGCAGACATTAGCTCGGCTGCATAAACAGCGCGCGGCAGCAGGCTGACGGCCCGCACAAGCATGTAGGGGCTTCGTATCGTTTCTTTTAGGGTACGCAGCCATATATTGGCATACGTTTCAGGTTGCTGAACGGCCGTCCTGGCGTTTGCCTTTATGATGGACCAGGAGAAAAACGGCAGCGGTCGCAAACGAGAAAAGAGCGGTTCCGCTTCAGGATGCAATACTGCCTGCTTTTGCTGAATCAAAGGGTAAAGCGCAATATCCCAGCCTTGCCGTATAAGTTCGTTCATTTCTCGCAAGATAAAGGTTTCCGGCAGGTGCGGAAATCGAGACATGATGTAGGCAACTTTGCCGCTCATTAGTGCGCCCCCCGCTGTTGTAGAACGGCCGTAAATGTGCGCAGCAAGATTTGCACGTCCATCCACAGGCAGCGACGTTCAATATAGGTGATGTCCAAATGCACGCGATCGTCAAATTCCATTGAGCCCCGGCCAATAATTTGCCACAGCCCTGTTAAACCAGGCGTCACTTCCAGGCGCTCAGTGTGCCACAAATTATAGGTGTCTGCGCCAAAAGAAGTCGGGCGAGGTCCAACCAGGCTCATTTCGCCCCGCAAAATATTGATGATCTGCGGCAGCTCATCCAGGCTGGTCTTGCGCAAGATGCGGCCTACCCTCGTTATTCGAGGATCATTGGTAATCTTAAAGTCTGGCCACTCAAGCTCGTTTAAATGGGCCAAATCCTTCTTTAGCTCCTCGGCATTAGGCACCATCGTGCGGAACTTGTACATCGTAAAGACACGACCGCCTTTACCCGTGCGACATTGCTTAAACCACACAGAACCACGCGGTGATTCCAACTTGATGAGCAAGGCACAGAGGGCAATCAGCATACCAAGCACCGGCAAGCTTATAACAACTACCGTTAAATCCATGAGCCGCTTGACACCCAAATAAGCCCTGTGCGGCAGCCAAACCTTGTGGGGATCGATTTGGTACCACCATTCATTTTTGTGGGCCTTAATAAACAGCGGTGAAACTTGCTCTACCAGGGGCAAAGCGTCTGCATCGGATAGATAAAAAGACTTCATGTTGGTTTCTGGTATAAGTGTCATAAGCGGTTTCCCTTCCACTCAAGAAATGAGACATCAATAACTACTGATAAGTTTGCACACGGTGATCGTTAGTCTTCAGAATGAGATAAAGCGATCTGCTGCGGCGAGAAACTGGTGACCGGCGACGACGGCGGATAAACAACCGATTTTTCAGCCTGGATAAGCAGTTCCTCAAAAGTAAGCGCCGTGTCGGGGAAGGAGGCAGAGCCGCATTGCACATCGACGCCTAAATTTCTTTTTACAATAGAGCGAATATGCTCCATTAAAACGGCCGAATTCTGTTGATCCACTTCTGGACAAACAACAATAAAACGGTTATTTGCTCGATCTTCCAGTATAGTGTCAACAAGACGAATTTCGTCACGAATTGTTCTGGCCAGCTTAGCCACGCTGAAGCGATGAGCAATTGCCTCCTGCACCTCTTTTACGGGCCGGGGCAGCGGCTCTTTCAGCGCTTTAAAGTCGGGAGAAGCCACAATAACGCTTAGCGCGCGATTGTAATGACGGCTGCGCCGCATCTCTTTGCGAATCAGCTCGTCGGCCTTTTCAAGAGGCAGCACTGCATCGTTCAGGTCAGTGAGAGCTATGGCAGCCACTGCTTGCTTAAACTCTTGCAGGGCCTGCGCTACCTGATAAGCCAAAACAATTAGGATAGTCAGTGATGCAATTTCGGTCGTTGTAATATAGAGGTAGTCACCACTGAAGATCGGCCGTGAGGTAATAAACTTGAGCAGAGCGTAGATAATTAACCAAAAGCCGAGGGAAAATGAGAGGGAGAACCTGGAAAAAATTGGAAACGCAACTGTCGAGATGACCGCCACACTGGCAACCAAATAGACAAATGACTGGATATTCATAACACTTTCGTGGTTATAATCCAGTCGCTCAATATTGAAAAACAAAACTAGCGCTGTAAATAAATACAGCAGAGCGCGTTCTAGACGTCCCATCCGTAATTCCTCATCTACTTACGTTGTATTTTCTCAATGAATGAGAAGGATCGATTCCGTCTCTTCAAATTTTTTTTACTTCTTCCAAAAGCCCTTAAACTGACACAAATTGGCGCTGCATTTTTATTTAGGAGTTGTACACACGCAAGAACTCATAAAAATGCCATAAAATCATACCATAAAAGGATACTCGTAAAGATTAGAGAAGTCAGTATAGAGAAGATATAAAAGGTTATACGAGGAAGATATATTAAGGGTATATATTTGGGGAATATGCAGGATGTTTGCGACAAAATTCAGCCAATTATCTGTTGGCTGCTCTAAAATTTTATGATACCGCAGCTTTTGCTAAAGGATACGGCCGTTTTTCACCACCATTCGCACCAGATTACCGCCAAATTCGTAGGCCAATTGCCGATAGTCTGCGCAGTCGAGCAACAGCAGATCGGCTTGCTTGCCTGGGGCCAGCGAGCCAATTCTTTGGCCCAGGCCCAGGCCAAAAGCAGCGTTGACGGTTGCCGCGTTTATGGCCTCGGCGGGCAACAGCCGCTGGTAGCGGGTTGCCAGCGCCAGCACCAGAGGCATGGAAGGGCAGGGCGCAGACCCGGGATTAATATCGGTAGAGAGCGCAACCGCTGCGCCGGCATCAATCAGGGCGCGGGCATCGGCGTAATCATGGCCGCCCAGATTAAAATTCACCGCGGGAAGCACAATGCCCACCACATCTGAATTAGCCAGCCTGTCCACATCTTCAGCGGTTGTTACATCTAGATGGTCTACGGAGGTCGCTCCTAGCGCCACGGCCAGCCCCACACCTCCCAGCGTCGTAAATTCGTCGGCGTGGATCTTGGCAGGCAGGCCATGCGCCAGCCCAGCCTCCAGCACGCGGCGAGATTGGTCCAGATCAAAGGCGTTTTGCTCGCAGAAAACGTCGCAAAAGAGCGGACGGCCGTCTGCGGCAAAATGGCTGCTTTGATACCATTCAGCGGCGGCCGGAATCATCTCATTCACCACCCAATCAACGTAGGCGGCAGCACGGCCGTTAAATTCCGGCGGCACGGCATGCGCCGGCATAAATGTGGGCACCAGGTCAATCGGCTGAGCCATGTCCAGGGCCGCAATCGCTTGCAGCATTTTTAGCTCACTCTCCAGGTCCAACCCGTAGCCAGTTTTCACTTCGGCCGTGGTTGTGCCCAGGCGCAGCATTTGGGCCAGGCGAGGCAGCGTGGCCTCCACCAGCTCTTCTACGGAGGCAGTGCGGGTAGCCCGCATCGTGCTCAAAATGCCGCCGCCCGCGGCCATAATCTCCATATAAGTTGCCCCACGAATGCGCTGCTCAAACTCGCCGATGCGGTTACCGCCATACACAACGTGCGTATGCGGATCGACAAAGCCAGGGCAAACCACCGTGCCGCGCGCGTTGATCGTCTGCCCGGCCATGTACCTCTCGCGGATGCTTTCTGTGGGGCCAATTGCCAGAATACGGCCGTCTTTCGCCACCACCGCTCCATCTGAAATAATGCCTACATCCTGCATTGCCGCGCCGCGTTTAGGTGCGTCACTGTCACAAGTCACCACCTGCACCGCGCTGTGAATGAGTAAATCCGCTTCAACTATCATAGATTTATCCGTAATTAGGTAATTGGGTAATTGGGTAATTACTCAGTTACGCAATTACCCAATTACACATCCCCGTCACTTCAACATCGGCACTTTAACGCCGCGTTCTTTAGCCACTTCAATAGCTCGCTCATACCCCGCATCCACATGCCGCACCACGCCCATGCCCGGATCAACCGTCAACACGCGCTCCAGGCGGGCGGCGGCCTCTGGCGTGCCGTCGGCCACAATCACCTGCCCGGCGTGCAGGCTGTAGCCAATTCCCACGCCGCCGCCGTGATGGTAACTCACCCAGGTAGCCCCGCTCACGGCGTTGACGAGCGCGTTCAAAATAGGCCAATCGGCAATGGCGTCGGAGCCGTCGCGCATCCCTTCGGTTTCCCGGTTGGGGCTGGCCACCGAACCGGAATCCAGATGATCCCGACCGATGACAATCGGGGCGCTCACCTTGCCGCTAGCCACCAGTTCGTTGAATTTCAACCCGGCTTTGGCCCGTTCACCATAGCCCAGCCAGCAGATGCGAGCAGGCAGGCCCTGGAAGGCTACCTGCTCCTGCGCCATTTTTATCCATCGGGCCAGATGTTCGTCCTGTGGAAAAAGCTCCAGAATGGCTTCGTCCGTGGCGTAAATATCGTTTGGATCGCCGGAAAGGGCTACCCAGCGGAATGGTCCTTTGCCCTCGCAGAATAACGGCCGTATATAAGCCGGTACAAAGCCAGGATAATCAAACGCATTCTTAAGACCGTTGTTGTAGGCCTGTTGCCGGATGTTGTTGCCATAGTCAAAAACAATGCTGCCCTGCTCTTGCCAATCCAGCATCGCCTGCACATGCTGCGTCATCGAGTTGATGCTGCGCTTTTGATACCCATCTGGATCACTTTGGCGCAAAACGGCCGCTTCTTCCATAGTCATCCCCGCCGGAATGTAGCCGTAAAGCGGATCGTGCGCCGAGGTCTGATCGGTGACCATGTCCGGCACGACGCCTCGGGCCACCAGCTCTGGCAGGACCTCCGCCGCGTTAGCCACCAGACAAATTGATTTGGGCGTTTCGTTTTTTACCGCCTCTTCCACCCAGGTCATGGCCTCTTCCAGATTGTCGGTCATCACGTCAAGCTGGCGCAGGCTAAGCCGTCGTTCTGCCCGCCAGCGGTCTACCTCTACAAACAGGCCCACGCCTTCGTTCATCGTGACCGCCAGCGGCTGCGCACCACCCATCTCACCCAGGCCAGCAGTTAGCACCCATTTGCCTCTGAGCGAAGGCCAACCCGCCTTTTGCGCAGCAGCGGCAAACGTTTCAAATGTGCCTTGCAAAATTCCCTGTGTGCCAATGTAAATCCAGCTCCCGGCCGTCATCTGGCCGTACATCAGCAATCCTTCAGCTTCCCACTTGTCAAAATTGGCCTGAGTGGCCCAGTGGGGCACAATGTTGGAGTTGGCGATGAGCACGCGCGGGGCATCTGTGTGGGTGCGGAAGACGGCAACCGGCTTGCCGCTTTGTACCAGCAGGGTCTCGTCTGGCTCCAGCTGGCGCAGCGAAGCCAGAATAGCATCGAATGCTTCCCAGTTGCGTGCAGCCTTGCCGCGCCCGCCGTAGACAATCAGTTTTTCAGGATCGCCAGCGACCTGGGGATCCAGATTGTTCTGCAACATGCGATAGGCGGCTTCAATGAGCCAATTTTTGCAGTTCAGCGTGGTGCCGCGTGGGGCACGGATCGTGCGAGTCATGGGTTGTCTCCTAAAGTTGAACCGCGGAGATCGCGGAATGTGCAGAGAAAGATCTGCGCAATTGGTAATATCTATTGTGCTCCCAGATTGTGCATAAATGTAGGTCAACTTTGCAAAGTTGACCAACCCAACTGTATGATTGGCAAAATCGAATTGAATGAGGAAAGTAGAATGGACCCATTGATTATTTCTGGCCGCGATTTGAAGGTAGATGACGTCGTGGCTGTGGCAAACGGCCGTAAAGTTGCCTTAGATCCGGCCGTACTCCCCGCCGTGAATCGTTCGCGCCGCGCCGTAGAAAAGCTGGTGCGCGAGGGCCAGATTGCTTACGGCATTACCACGGGATTCGGCCGTTTTAAAGATAAATTCATCAGCGCCGACCAAAGCTTGCAGCTTCAGCTAAATCTGGTGCGTTCTCACGCCGCAGGCACTGGCCCAAACCTGCCAGAAGAAGATGTGCGGGCGATGCTGCTGGCGCGGGCCAACACCCTGGCCCAGGGCTACTCTGGCGTACGCCCGGTGGTCATCCAGCGGCTGCTAGACATGCTCAACGCCGGGGTGCATCCTCGCATCCCTGCCCAAGGCTCGCTCGGCGCCAGTGGTGATTTAGCCCCCCTGGCCCATCTGGCTCTGCCCCTAATTGGTGAGGGCGAAGCATTTTACAATGGCTCGCTCATGCTGGGCGGGGAAGCAATGACCGCCGCAGAACTGGCCCCAATTACCTTGCAGGCGAAGGAAGGTCTGGCCCTGCTAAACGGCACCGCGCTTATGGTGGGGCTAGGCGCCATTGTGGTGCGGCGGGCCATCAACCTGGCACTGACGGCGGACATTGCCGCCGCACTCACCGTGGAGGCCCTGCGCGGCACCGACCGGGCTTACAATGACCGCGTGCACCAGCTGCGACCCCATCCCCGGCAAATTGAGTGCGCCGCCTTTTTGCGCCAGATTTTGGCAGGAAGCGAGCTGCTGCGACCGGCAAAATCTAAAAACGTGCAGGACCCCTATACGCTGCGCTGCGTGCCGCAAGTGCACGGTGCAGTTCGCGACTCTGTTGCCTATGCGAAGTGGGTTTTGGAGATTGAGCTAAACTCAGTGAATGACAATCCGCTCATTTTTGTTAATGAAGAAGATGAAGATGACATTGAAGTGATCTCCGCGGGGAACTTCCACGGGGAGCCCATTGCCCTGGCGATGGATTACTTGAAGCTGGCGCTGACGGAAATTGGTAACATGAGTGAGCGGCGCATTGCCCAGCTGGTAGATGCCAACAGCAACGGTGGCGTACTGCCCATGTTTTTGACGCGAAACGGCGGGCTGGAGAGCGGCTTTATGATTGCCCACTACTCGGCGGCGGCGCTGGCTTCAGAAAACAAGGTGCTGGCCCACCCGGCCAGCGCAGACACGATTCCCAGCAGCGCCAACATTGAGGACCACGTGAGCATGGGCGCTACGGCCGTTCGCCAGGCAGAGATGATTATGACCCACACAGAAACGGTGGTGGCCATTGAGCTGCTGTCGGCGGCCCAGGGCGTTGATTTCCGGCAGCAGGATGGTGCAGGTCAGCCAGGGCGAGGTACGGCTGCCGCCTATGATCTCATTCGGCAGCACGTGCCCTTTATTGCCGAGGACTGTTACATGGCGCCGCTCATTGAGAAGGTGCGCCAGCTAGTTCACGAGGGAGAGATTAAGCAGGTAGTGGAAGCTGCTATTGAAGGTCATCAATGATCTTGGCGCTGGACTGAAATAAACGGCCGTTGCTCACGTACTTCTGTGGGGCTTCCTTCAAACGCTGCCGGGCGGCCTCAGAGAGCGCACCCTTAACGCGCGCCGGTACACCCGCGGCCAACACCCCCGCAGGAATGTGCTGATTCTCGCTAACCACGGCCCCGGCGGCTATGAGTGAGCCGCTTTCTACCACGGCGCCGCTAAGCACGGTGGCGTTCATGCCAACCAATACGCCTGCATGCAGGTGGCACCCCTCCAACACGGCGCCATGCCCAATGGCTACGTCTGCGCCAATAATGGTGTCGCAGCGGTTGTTTACGTGCAGCACAACGTTGTCCTGCACGCTGGTGCGCGCACCAACCACAATACGGCCGTGATCGGCCCGGAGCACCGCACCAAACCAGACGCTGGCCTCCTCTTCAATCACCACATCGCCAATGATGGTGGCATTGGGAGCAATGTAGGCGGAAGGAGCAATTTGCGGCCGTTTCCCTCTAAATTCAATAATCATCAACTTCTCTCTAGCGAATCTAATTCTAAAAACTTTTTGTTCTCCACAAAATAGAATCGTGGTTTGTTTAGCAGCGATACCTAAGGTAACATTCCCCGTAACCATAAAGCAGTTCTATTTTATCCTTAATTTGGGAAGAGGAAAAAGCATGAATCAGTTACTGTTTACCACCTTGTTTCTGGCTCAAACGACAGAGCCTGTGGGCGTACCTGCCTGGGTACCCATTGTCATTGGGGTCATTTTACTGCTTTTATTTTGGTGGGGATTAAGCCGAAATTCGATTCCGCAGGGGACGGCAGCACATGGCAATGAGGATCATGCGCATGAAGAGCACCATATCCATGAAGAGGTCCACACACATGATGAGCACCATGCCCATGACGCGCATCATGAAGCGGCTGCAGAGACGGCCGTACCAGCTGAAACAGCAGCAACCGATGTGGTAGTTGCAACGGCCGTAAACCTGGACAACCTCAAATTAATTGAAGGCATTGGCCCAAAAATCGAAGGCATTTTGCACGAAGCAGGCATTCACACCTTTGCCGATCTGGCCGCTGCCAGCGTCAGCCAGCTAGAAAAAATTGTGCGCCACGATGGCGGTATTCAGATTGCCTACCCAGATACCTGGCCCGCACAGGCAAAGCTGGCGGCCGACGGGAATTGGTCTGAATTGGAGCAGCTTCAGGAGAATTTAAAAGGCGGGCGACGAGCTTAAAAGAAGGTGAGCAGCGGCGCATTTTGCCCTGATTGTTATGTCGATTCTTGACAATCTTTTGGAGCTTGCTATAATCTCCGTCTGTTGATGCGGGGTAGAGCAGAGGCAGCTCGTCGGGCTCATAACCCGGAGGTCGTTGGTTCGAATCCAGCCCCCGCTACTACTAAGCAAAAGCACCCAAAATGGGTGCTTTTTTTATTTCACGCCAAAGCAGTTGTCTCTGCCTGTTCAAAAACCCTCACGCCAGCTGCTCCATCTTTTTAGCCAGCTCTATATCCCAATTGCTGATCGAATTATCTAAATCATGCGTCACAAGAGAAACGGTAACGCGATTATAGACATTAGACCATTCAGGATGATGGTCCATTTTATCGGCCTGCACGCCTACCGTTACCATCCAGCCTAACGCCTGGGCAAAAGACTTAAACTTAAATTCTTTGTGCAGTTTGCCTTCTTTCACCTTCCAGCCGGGTAGCTGGGCCAATTCTGCTTCAACTTCTTCGCTGCTTAATTTTCGCCTGGACATCTCTACCTCCACAAAACTTTTCATCTATTTTAAACAAGAAGCAACAATTCCCGAATGAGCCAGGCGCCAAGCCCGGCGCTAAGCCCGCCAAGCACCAGGCCAAAGACGCCGCCGATAACGGCCGTTCTTCCGTCACCCATCAGCTTTTTGGGCACGGCCATAATCGGCAAATCATCTGCCCCTAAAATCACCATTTCCACCAGTGACCGGGCCGTGAGCGTACTGGCAACGCGCGCGTCGACCTCGCTAAACACGGCCAAAAGGATGCCCAGCACAGCCAGGCAAATCGGCAAGGCAATCAGCCCGCCAGCACCTGAAGCGGCCGTACCCACAATAATGCCCACAATGACGGCTGGGGCTAAGAAAGGAAAGGCGCCCTGGCGCAGCATTTCTGTTGGGGCCTCCGCGGCCTCCATCAGCATCGCCTTGAAACCACGGCTGCTTAAACCACCAACGGCGCCAATGAGAGCCACCAAAAGCATGGGGGCCAATGCGCCGGTAACACCCCCTAAAACAACGCCAGCCACCGCCCCGCCAATGATGCTGCTGAGCAGCGTGAGCACCGCACCTGCCACAGTGCCTATCCACACAGCACGGTTTTGCAAAAAGTAGCTGCCCAAATAGCCCCCTACGACCGCTCCCATGAGCGTCGCCAGCCAAATTCCAGAGCTATGCCAGCGCACCAGTCCCAAAACAAAGCCAGAAATGAGGCCAACGCTGGCGCCCAGAATGGCACCGATAAACAGAGAGCCAACAAACAAGAAGATTACCGTGAACCAGGGATCGTTTTTGTCTGGTTGGGCACGCGTAATGCCGCCCACAATGGCGCCAACGATAATGCCCCGCAGCAGGCCAAACAAGGTGCCGTCCCACAGGCTGGTTACCCTTCCCCCCAGCAAGTAGCCAAAGCCGCCAACCAACAGTCCGATTAACCCGCCCGCAACCAGGCCGCTCATTAAAGCGGCATTGTGCTTTAGTACGCGATCATATGCCCCAAATATGGCCAGCAAAACCGCCGTTCCCAACACCGTAACGGCCGTTCGCTCCACAATGCCTCCAATCATGCCCAGCACCAGCCCAATAGCCATCATAAACAAGATCACAACCGGTACGGGACGACGTAACTTCATATGCGGAGCCATTACGCTATGTCCAATGTCCAAACTGCCAGGCGCTGCTGGCTGGGCTGAAAACCAAACTTCAGGTACAGCTTTTGGGACGTCTTGTTTTCAACTTGGGTGTTCAATGACACAGTATAAAGTCCTTGCCTATAATAATGAACAAATGCGTGCTTTAATAGAGCAGAACCAATGCCCAGCCCTTGCTTTGCTGGGTTCACGGTTAAGCGTACCAAATGCGCTCCCGCGTTGGCTCTGGCGCTAAGCTGGTATCCAACGATTTCATCGTCAAGCACCGCTACATCAAAGCTGAGCGACTGGGGCCGGGCCACTGCAAAAGCGCGGGCGCTTTGTCGCCAAATAGGTGCAAAAGAAGCCTCTTCCAGTTTAGCGAGTGCCTCAAAGTCACTACTGTACACTTCCCTGATTATTAAACCAGGAACTGACGCCACTTCTGGCAGCTGGCGGTCTTCCTTAACAAACGTTTCAATATAGCTCCTTGGTGCAAACCCCAATCGAGGCAGCCAGCGGCCGGGCCACTCTTCCACGGCAAGCCAGGCGAGCTGCGTCGCGCCCTGCTGGCGCAGAACGGGAACTGTGCAGGCTAGCATATTGGCTAAAATTTGTTCGGCGTCCGCCTCGCTTGCCAACGCCGCAACCCGCACCCAGGCGGCTGGCAGCGGATCGGCCGTTGCGGCCAAACAAGCGCTCACGTCATCTCGTTCTGGAAAAAGCCGGGCAGCGAGGGCCTTACTGGCTGCTTTTTCCACTTTGGGCACCACCACAAAGCCGGGTGAGCCAATCCAGTCGCCGGGCAGGTGCCAATCTACGTGCAAATGACTGTAAACGGCCGTGTTCAACAGCCGCAAAATAGCGCCCGCATCCGCTTTTGTAGCCCTGCGAATGCCGCCAAAACGCTTGTCCTCCTGAGGCCAAAGGTTTGCTAATTCCATAGCGCTATTGTACACTACATAATCATTTTTTCTGATACGCTGGCCTTATTCCTATTATATCCTCTATCCATTCCTGTATGTTGTCAAATAGTGGGTAAGGGCAGCATAAATGACTTAGGAAATAAATGGGCAGTAAGCCAAAAGACAGAACCCTGGAAACAACCATTGCAAGTTTAACCAAACGATTTGGCGAAGGTGCCATTATGCGTTTGGGCGAAGCGCGGCATTTGCAGGTAGAAGTGATTCCTACCGGTGCGTTGCCGCTGGATATTGCCTTGGGTGTTGGGGGTGTGCCGCGAGGCCGCGTCGTCGAAATATATGGCCCTGAATCATCTGGTAAGACAACAGTTTGCCAACATATCATTGCCGAAGCACAACAGCGCGGCGGGATATGCGCCTTTATCGACATGGAACACGCGCTCGATCCAAACTATGCCGAGCGTTGTGGTGTTGATGTGGACAATTTGTATGTCTCACAACCAGATACCGGTGAGCAGGCTTTAGAAATTGCTGAAGCGCTCATTCGCTCTGGGACGATGGATGTGGTTGTTGTGGACTCTGTTGCAGCATTGGTACCCCGCGCCGAGATTGAAGGCGAGATGGGGGATTCTCACGTAGGACTGCAAGCTCGTTTAATGTCTCAGGCGTTGCGCAAGCTGTCTGGGGTTATTAAACAAACAAATACCGTTGTTATTTTCACAAACCAACTGCGTTCAAAAATTGGTGTTATGTTCGGCAGCCCAGAAACCACCAGCGGTGGCAACGCGCTCAAATTTTATGCCTCTGTGCGGATTGATATTCGTCGGATTCAGGCCATTAAAAATGGGGCAGACGTTGTGGGCAATCGGACACGAGTGAAGATTAAGAAAAACAAGGTCGCGCCTCCGTTTACCGATGCTGAATTCGACATAATGTATAATGAAGGTATCTCTAAAACTGGCTGTGTAGTCGATCTCGGTGTGGAATATGATGTTCTAGAAAAGCGCGGCGCGTTTTTCCGCTATGGCGAAACGCTGCTGGGTCAGGGACGCGAAAATGCCAAGCAGTTTTTGCAAGAAAATCCTGAGATTTTTGCCGAATTAGACGCCCTCATTCGTCAAAAGGCTGGTCTGCCTCTCGTGGAACCATTGTCTGAAGGTTAAAACCCTGCCATTGGTTTTGCCTATTTCCTAAACCATATTTATTTAATTGAATACGGCCGTTTCTCGGCTACCGTTTGTTTTCGGTGCGGCTCACATAAGCAACCATGTCTACTGGTAAGATTACCGCTTTAACACGGCAAAAAAGAAACCCCGATCGGGTCAACGTCTATTTAGACGGTGCCTTTGCCTTTGGGCTGGCAGCCATTACGGCCGCTTCCCTACGCACGGGGCAAATTTTGTCACCAGCAGAGATCGAACGCCTTAAAGGGGCCGATCTGGAAGAAAAAGCGAAGGATGTGGCCATTCGCTACATTGAATACCGGCCACGCAGCACGACAGAAACGCGCCAGCATTTACGCAAAAAAGAGTATCCAGACGACGTGATTGAACGCGTTATCGAGCGGCTGGAGGCGGTTGAACTATTAAATGATGCTGCCTTTGCCCGCTACTGGGTAGAGCAGCGAGAAACGTTTAAGCCGCGCAGCAAAATTGCTTTGCAGATGGAGCTGCGAAAAAAGGGAATTGATCGTCCGCTCATTGAAACGGCCGTAGAAAAAATTGATGACACGGCCGCTGCAACGCAAGCCGCACAGGCCAAAGCCCGCCGCTGGCAAAATTTGCCAGAACCTGAATTTAGGAAAAAGCTCAACGGCTTTTTACAGCGGCGAGGCTTTGGCTATGACATTGTAAGAGAAGTAACTGAGGCGCTCTGGGAACAGCTTCACGGGGACGCTTCAGCAGCAGACAACCATTTCTAGAAAGCATTTTCGCTTTCGAAGTGAAAGCAGATGAAACGATCTACCCGTTTCAAAAATTCTACCGCTTTCACTAAAAAAGGAGATCAACTATGCAAGCAATCAGCATTCTGCTGGGGGCTGTTATCGGCATTATCATTGGTGGCGCTGTGGTTTACTTTTTCATCAGGCCACAAATTGATAAGAAAGTTGCCGCCGTTGAGCGGGAACTGGAAGAGCGCCGCGCCCTCGCAGAAAAAGAAACATCCGAAATCCTGGAAATCTCCCGACAAGAAGCGCAGCAAATTCGTTTAGAGGCAGAAAAAGCCATAGAAAGAAGATATCAGGACCTGGCCCGCGCTGAAGAACGCGTGGACCGCCGCAGCGAAAACCTGGACAAACAGGTAAAGAAGATGGAGCATCGCGAGGCGGTGCTAAACAAGAGACAAAGCCGGTTAGACAAACGGCAGAACCGGTTAGAAACAATTGAACAAGAACGTCGCCAGCAGCTAGAGCAGATCGCTGCCCTAACGGCCGAAGAAGCCAAGCAGCTGCTGCTGGAAGACGTAGAAAAAGAGTCGCGCCAAGATATGGCCCGCATCATGCGCGAAATTGAGGATGAGGCAAAGGAAAATGCCAACCAGAAAGCGCGTGAGCTGGTGGTAATGGCTATTCAGCGCATTGCCAGCGACCAGGTTGCCGAGCAAACGGTATCGGTGGTGCAGCTGCCCAGCGAAGAAATGAAGGGGCGGATTATTGGCCGAAACGGCCGTAACATCCGCGCTTTTGAGCAGGCTGCGGGCGTAGACATTGTGGTGGACGACACGCCGGAAGCGGTTTCCGTTTCCAGCTTCGACCCCGTTCGGCGCGAAGCCGCCCGCCGTGCCCTGGAGAAACTGATTACAGACGGCCGTATCCACCCCGCCCGCATCGAAAAGCTCATCAAAGATGCGCGTTATTAGGTTAATTAAAATAAGGAGAAATTAAAATGAGTTTAATTATCTTTCTTAGTAAGACCCCACAAAAGGTCCTCGTATAATTAAAATGGTTAAAAGAACTCGCAAGATTGTTCAAGAGTCAAGAATCAATCAGTGCTTGATTCTTGGAAAGAACTAGGTAAAAAACTCAAAGAGGATCCGGAAAGCTCTGTGAAAATA
>JBHIWP010000059.1:0-21169 GCA_041987425.1 Promineifilaceae bacterium (SeqCode)
TTTGCTACAGGCCAGCGGCCACCTGGGGCGCAACTTCTACGTCCTGGCTCTGGTAAACGGCGTTCTGTTCATGGTGCCCCACCTGGGCAACCCGGAGCTGGCAGCCGACGCCATACTGCTGCCGCTTTTTTACCTGAGCATTGGCGCTTTTTTCGCCTTCATTACCTTGCGCGATAATTCGGCCGAGCTAGCAATTGGCGCCCATATTTCCAACAACCTTTACTCAGCACTATTTGCCAATTATGTCAACTCAGCGCTGCAAACGGAATCAATCTTTCTGGTAACGGAGCTGGATGCCGTTTATGCACTGGTCTCTTTTTGGATCATCGCTATTATTTTTTATCTGATCTTGCTGCGGCGGCAGCCCAGCCCTGTGTTGCACCACGGAGAATTAATTGATGATGGGCGTTGAGTCAATTCCACAAGCAGACACAGAAGCCCAACCGCCATCCCAAAGCTGGCTCGATTTAGCATTTTATTTGCTGGTCGGTTTTGGTTCGTTTATTTTGTTATCGGCTCTCATTAGCTACTTCGTTACTGAAATGAGCCTGGGCACGACCTTTTTGCTCTTTTTGGCTAACTTTGTTTGTTTGGCTGGGACGACATATTTGCTGGGCGTTCGGCGGGGGCGCCTTAGCTGGCAGGATTTGGGGCTACGGCCGTTGCGCTGGAACTGGCAATGGCTGGTCATTGGTGCGGGCGTGGCCGTTCTGCTGCTGCCGGTGCGGGCCGTGCTGGGGCTGGTGGTGCAAATGATGGTGGAGGGCAACCTGGACAGCCTGCAGGCCCGCAGCGACCTCATCCTGGGCGGCGCTTTGGAATTCTCCTGGGTAGGCTTTGTGAGCACGCTGCTTGGCGCTGGCCTGCTGGTGCCCATCTCCGAAGAGCTCTACTTTCGTGGCCTGCTGCACACCTGGTTTTGGGGCAAAACGGGGCGCGTCTGGCTGCGTGCCCTGGCCAGCGGCACCATCTTTGCTCTGGCCCATGCAGACAGCATCAGCGTGGTGGCCGCCAGCTTCGTCATTGGCCTGGTAAACGCCATCGCCTACGAGCGCACGCGCTCTCTTTTCATCCCCATCGTCATCCACATGACGACTAACAGCGTGGCGGTGCTGCTGATTTACTTGTCACTGGCGCTGTTAGAGTTTTTTCCCATGTTACAGTAGCCCAATCGTGGGACGGCCGTTCCCATTGCATCCAATTCCCTATAAGCGAATCTGCCATACTGCAACGCGTGGGCAAACAGCCCTAAATATTCTATTTGGTCACAGAGAATGACCAGGAGTGTTGTATAAAAAAATAGATGATCTATCGCAAGCTGCTTACTTTGGTAACGCTGTTCATTTTTGGCCTATTGACAGTTGCCTGTACGTCACAGGCCGAACCGGCCGTCGAGGCCTCACCAACCATTGCTAATACTGTAGAATCTATCTCCACGCCAGATGGTGCTCCCACGGCCGTTGCCACCGACATTTCCACGCCAACGGCCGAACCCGATGAAACAGACCCGCCCGTTGATGCGCTATCTTTGTTTGTCACTGAGTGGCAGGCTGCCCTGACGCAGCGAGACTTTGCTGCGCTCCAGGTACAAATGAGCGATCCGTTTGTTTATGGCCCCTATCGCTCAGAAGCATCTTCTCTGACACCCGCCAATATGGCAGCACAGCTAGAAAACTTGCTACCTGCCGGAGCAACCGTCCAGTTCCATTCAGAAAGTGACGTGATGGCCCTGCTGGGCGGTCAGGACCCAATGATGATGTTGGGACCAGACGTTGTGGTTACGGCCGTCTGGCACACCTCTGGTTGGGGAACCGAAGGGCAGGATGAAGCCATTCTGCTGCTGGTAGAAGAGGCCGACGGCCGCTTTGCCTGGAAGGCCATGGTTTATGCTTTCGACGGTTTTATGCCCGAATCAGCGGAGTTGCCCATTAGCGATGAGCAGCCTGCGCCCATTGGCCTGTTTTATAGCCAGCCAGACGGCAGTCTGTGGCAGGTGGGGGCCGAGGGTAACCCGGAGCAGCTTTACTTTGAAGAGGGCATGATGCCGGTGCTTTCCCCCGATGGCAAGCACGCCTATTTTCAGGTGCAGGGCGATCTTTGGCTGCTGGAAGTTGCTTTCGGTGAAACCCGCAGGCTGACCAGCGATCATGATGACCAGGGAACGCACCTGGTGGGTTACCACAAGTGGGTTGACAATCAGACAATCCTCAGCGGCGTGCTGCTTGATTGGGCCTCTGAGGGCGGGCCAAACTTTGGTCACCCTGCGCTCATTGACATTGAAACGGGCGAAGTTACGATGTTGGACGCGGACCATCTGATGAACAGCTACCCGGCCATTTCAAGCGAGGGGGCTGTGGCCTATACATCGGTCCAGCAAAGTGCCGACGACACGCAGACGACGTGGGTATACGATCCGGAAACCGGTGTCAATCCGTTCATTCCTGCTGAGTTTGCCAATGCATCGGAGGGTTTCTATACCTCGCCAGCCTGGTCGGCAGACGGCCGTTACCTGGCCTGGCTGGTCTCCGATGGGATGAATGTGCAGCCGGTCGTATTTGATCTAGAAGGCGGATCGGCCACAACGCTGCCAGCCTTTGGCACGGCCGCTTTTGGAGGGCCGCTTCCCAATCCAATTTTTAGCGAAGATTCCAACTGGTTTGTCCTGCGTCAGTTTACAACTGAGCCCACGACCAGCGGCCTGTGGCTCTACACGCTGGACGGCAATGAGCCGGTATTCATTGCCCAAAACGGCGGTGAATCGCTCTGGGTCAATGAGCATCTGCTGCTGTTTATCGACTACGACGAAAACTTCAACGGACAGCTCCAGCAGTATGATGTGCTCACCGGCGTGCGCTCCACCGTACTGCTGCCGAACGTATTCCAAATTTTCGGCATTGTTCAACCTTAGGAGTGTAAAGATTGGTCCAATCTCGCAGATTGGACCAATCTCGCAGATTGGACCAATCTCCACTACCTTTTTGCCTGGCTGCGGCGGCGCGGCATAATAGGGGCATGAAAGTAAAAATTTGTGGCCTTACCAATCTGGCCGATGCCCAAACGGCCGTTGCCGCTGGATCCGACTACCTCGGATTTATCTTCTACCCGCCCAGTAAACGCTCAATTGACATAACAACTGCAAGGACCGTTGTGCAAACGCTGCGCGCCGCGCCCCATTGCCCGGTGCTTGTGGGCGTCTTTGTCAACGAAACCGGCCCGCGCATGGCAGAAATTTTAGACGAGGTCGGCCTGGATCTGGCCCAGCTAAGCGGTGAAGAGGTGCCGTTTTTAGTGGGAGATGAACGTTCGCCGATCTACGGCCGTTGTTACAAAGCCCTGCGCCCTACCAGCCTGGCGGAGGCGGATGCGGAGTGGTATGCGGTGCCGGTGGACGGTGATCAGTATTCAGTGCGCAGTGAGCAGTATTCAGTCTCCAATCTCCAATCTCCCAGCCTTTTGATTGACACGTATCATCCCACCCTGCGCGGCGGCACGGGGGAGACGGGCAACTGGGAAATGAGTGCCCAGCTGGCGCAAAAAGTGCCCGGCCTGATGCTGGCTGGTGGTTTGAATGCTGACAATGTGGCTGAGGCGGTGCGGGTAGTACGGCCGTTTGCGGTTGACGTTGCCAGTGGGGTAGAGGCCAGCCCCGGCAAGAAAGACCCTGCCCTTGTTCGCGCCTTCATCCAAAACGCCAGGTCGGCTGTGAGCCGTTAACCATTAACCGTTTACAATTTACCATTAACCATTGTGATATGAAACGACCCATCAAAACACTTTCAACCCGCATTGCCTGGTCCTGCCCCTGGTACGCCGTGCGCCAGGATGAAATTTTGCTGCCGGATGGCAGTCAGGGTGTGTACAACACCGTCACGAAGCCAACGGCCGTATGGATTCTGCCGGTAACACAAGAAAACGAAATCGTCCTATGCCGCAGCTACCGCTACACGGTTGACGACTGGTGCTGGGAGTTGCCCGCGGGGGGCGTAAAGCCAGGGCAAACGCTGGCCGAAGCAGCCTTAGAAGAACTTCACGAAGAAGTCGGTGGCACCTGTGAAGAGCTGACCCACCTGGGCCAGTTTTACACGGCCAACGGCATCTGTGATGAAGTGGGCCACTACTTTATGGCTACCGGGGTGACGCTGGGCGCAACCGCTCACGAACCAGCGGATGTGATCGAGGTGCACTGTAAGCCCATCGCCCAGGTGCTGCAAATGGCCTACGCCGGTCAGATCACCGACGCTCCCTCCGCGCTGGTGCTGCTGCAATGCGCCGAAAAGCTGCGCGGATTGAGTCGTTGAGAAACGTTGATACAAAGGCGCAAAGAGGCAAAGAAATCTTCTCTTTGCGCCCTTCAATCCTTTGCGTTCTTTGCGTCAAAAAAACGCTGCTGCAAGTGCTTTACTGGCCTTGGCTCGGTAAGCTGTAGTCGATGTTCCAGCCGCGATCTTCGGCCATAATGGCCATAGCGCGCTCGGTCATGGCGGAAATGGTCAGCATGAGATTGACGCCAATGGAGTGGGGGATGACGGAGCCGTCGCAAATGTAAAGCCCCTCATGCACGGCCGTTCCCCGTTCGCCCGCAAATACCTGCCCCTTATGGTTTACCACGCCACGCCAGGCGTCTTCACCCATGGGGCAGCCCCCCAGCGGATGCGACGTCACCATGGGCCGGTCTGCCAGCAGGCTCCACAGCGGATTCGAAACATACGTGCCGCCAAGAACGGCCGTTGCCCGCCGCAAATATTCGTCCACCCGTGCGGCAAACGGCTGCTTGCCAATGTCTGACCACTCGATGCGGATGCGGTCGTTTTTCAGCACCATGCGTCCCCGGCTGTCATCGTGCGTCATCACCAGCCACATCAAAGTGTGCCGCACCGCCCCGTGATACGGTCCGCGCAGCAGGCTCACCCATTCGCGGTACTTCTCTTTTATTCGATCAAGTAATCCTTTGTCCGTGTCCTTGCCGAAAGCCAGGGACATCATTTTCAGACCTTTGGCTAGAGGTTTGGACGCCGCACTGGGGAACGTGCCTTCCTGAATTACCAGTCCCTCTTCCCAATTTTCAACCTGAGTCCGGGTATCAATTACGCCGTTGATCAGCGGCCCAACCAGCGGTTTTTCGGCCGCCTTGCGCCCCGTGCCAATGGCGCTAATGGGCACATCGGTGTTGTAGGCAAAGGCACCAACATCGCCATTGCCAGAAAAGTGATGGCCTAACTTTTGTGACAGCGAAAGCCCGGCCTCGCGCGAACGGAACAAGAGTTTGGTCGTGCCCAGGGTACCGGCGGCCAGGATCACCATGTCGGCCCGGATGACAAGCTCCTTTTTGCCCGCTGCCTTGGCCGAATCACCCAAAATGCGGCAGTGCACCAGCCATTGCCCATCGTCTCTTTCAAGATGGTGCACTTCGATTTCCGTAAAGATCGCTGCCCCATGATTTTTGGCGTCGGGCAAATAGTTCATGATGAGCGTGTTTTTGGCGTGGTGGTTACAGCCGGTCATGCAGTCGCCGCACAGGATGCACGCTTTTTGCGGGATGCCCACCACGTTTGGTCCATCTTGAAAAGTGACGTTCATCGGGGCCGGGTAAAAGTTGGCGTTGAGGGCAGCGGCCGTTTTCTTCATGGCCTCAAATTTTGGGGTGGGGGGGAAACTGTCTGGATAAGTGGTGGTGCCCAGCATCTTTTCAGCCAGCGCATAGCCGTTGGCCAGACGGGTCGCTATATCCGCGCGAAACGGCTGCGGCCAGTCTGGATGCTCAAAAATGCGGGGATCGGTCCGCAGCGCCACGTTTCCGTTGATGAGCGATCCGCCCCCAAGGCCGCAGCCTACCAGAATGGTCATTTCGTTATCGACCAGGTATTCGTTGAGGGCCGTTTTGGCGCCAACGTGGCCCAACGGTGTATTGAGCTGAGTTTCCTTAGCCAGTTCCAGTTCGCTATCGGGGTAGTCGCCAGGCCAAAGCTCGCGCCCGCGCTCTAGCAAGCAAACCTCCTGCCCTGCCCGCGCCAGACGCGAAGCGGCAATGCTGCCGCCGTAGCCAGAACCAACAACTACGATTTGATAATGCTCTTTGATGGCCGAAATTGGGGATGAAAGTCGCATGAGCAAAGCCCTCCATTATTAATACACAATACGGTAATGGCCATGATGTGTGGAGCGATGAAGTTGAACGTGCTGCTAATTTCTGCGCAAGCATAGCTGCACGCCTAATTATAAGCAATCATAAGCGGCTTGGCTTCATTTAGCCAACGAATTGTTTTATGCTAGAATGACGTTGCTTAGGTGTTCTTGTACACAACCTTTGTTTACAAAACGTTTACCTCAAAAATTTTCCCGCTTGCTATAATCAGCCCCAACAACGAAAAAGAGGACAATCTTATGATTCAATCTGCAACCGTACCCGACGAAAGGGGTAAATTTGGCCCTTACGGCGGCCAGTTTGTGCCCGAAACGCTCATGCCCGCCCTGGACGAACTGATTCGCGTCTATGATGAAGTGCGCCAGGATGAGGCGTTTATGGCCGAATTTAATCATCTGTTGAAGAGCTACGTGGGACGGCCGTCGCCCATTACCCACGCCAAACGGCTCTCGGCCAGCCTGGGCGGGGCGCAAATCTACTTTAAGCGGGAAGATCTCAACCACACCGGGGCGCATAAAATCAATAATGCGCTCGGACAGGCGCTGCTGGCAAAGCGCATGGGCAAAACGCGCATTGTAGCCGAAACCGGGGCAGGGCAGCACGGTGTAGGTTCAGCAACTGCCTGCGCTTTGCTGGGTCTGGAGTGCATCGTCTACATGGGCAGCGTCGATATTGCCCGGCAACAGCCCAACGTCTACCGCATGAAGCTGCTGGGTGCCGAGGTGCGGGCCGTAGAAAGCGGCAGCAAAACGCTTAAAGACGCCATCAATGAGGCTATCCGCGACTGGGTGACCAACGTAGAAACGACCCACTACCTGCTCGGCTCCGTGCTGGGGCCGCACCCATACCCCATGATGGTGCGTGACTTCCAGAGCGTGATAGGGCATGAAGCCCGCCAGCAGATGCTCGATGAAGTGGGCCAATTGCCCGACACGATCATCGCTTGCGTGGGCGGGGGCAGCAATGCCATGGGTATCTTCCACGCTTTTCGCGAGGATGAAGACGTGACGCTGATTGGTGTGGAGGCAGGTGGGGAGAGCATTGCCAGCGGCAAGCACGCCGCCCGTTTTGCCGATATGAACATTGCCCGCGTAGGGGTGCTGCACGGCACCAAAAGCTACGTGATGCAAACGGCCGATGGCCAGATTATGGAGACACACAGCATCAGTGCCGGGCTGGACTACCCCAGCGTGGGACCCGAACACGCTCTGCTGCGCGACCAGGAACGAGCGGGCTACACTTACGCCACCGACGAAGAGGCCCTGGCGGCTTTCCAGACGTTATGTAAAACTGAAGGCATTATTCCGGCATTGGAATCCAGCCACGCCGTGGCCGAAGCCATTAAGCAAGCGCCCAAGATGGGGCCGGAGCAAATAATATTGGTGAACTTGAGCGGGCGGGGGGATAAAGATCTGAACACGGTGATGGCTGCTCTGGATTTATAGAAAGTTGAGATTAGTCCAATTTGCCAGATTGGACCAATCTATTGAGGGAGTATCGGAATGAAAAAAGTACTCGTTCTTTGCACCGGCAACTCCTGCCGCAGTCAGATGGCCGAAGGTTTGATCAATGCTCGCTTGGGCGATCGATTTGTGGCTTATTCGGCAGGCACGCAGCCCAGTGGCTACGTGCATCCCAGGGCGATTGCGGTCATGGGCGAACTAGGCATCGACCTGAGCCAGCATCATTCGAAGTCCACGGAGCTATTTCGCGGCCAATATTTTGATCATGTCATCACCGTTTGTGATTCGGCCAATGAGACCTGCCCGGTCTGGCTGGAAGCGGCTGGGCAAAAAACGCACATCGGCTTTTATGACCCGGCGGAAGCGACCGGCACGGATGAAGAGGTGACGGCCCTTTTCCGCCAGGTGCGCGATGAAATTGCGGAGCAGATTTTAGGCTTTTTGCAGTCGTAGAGGCTGCTTCACACCTGCATTCATCATTTGTGCCACGACGATGTGGTGGAACGGCCGTATCACGTTAAAGTAAACAGGCCCCGTCCAGCTATGATAATGCACAATCGTCAGCACGTGAAAGCGGTTTGGCTGGCCCGGCTCCACAATCACGCCTAAATGCGCCGTCAGGTGGGATTCTGTGATGCCAGCGAACCAGTAGCTGTCTTCTTTTGCCATTTTCACGGCAAAAAAGGCAGCTGGTTCGCCAGCCACAAAGGAAACCTCCTCCGGCTGCATTTTCAGGTCCTGGGGCAGCCCCTCTTGCTTCATTCCCAGCAGCCGCACAAAAAACCAGCGCACGCCGTATAAAAATTTGAGCCAGCCTGGGCTGTAGGAGATCATGCCAGCGATGAACTGGCGCAGCGAGACGTCGCTGCTTATGGTTTTTATGTCAACATGGTCGGCACTTTCAATGAGGTTGGGTAAATTAGGAACGGCCGTAAACAATTTAGAAGTTTTCATTTCGATTTCCTTTTAGGTCAGGTCGTAAAGGCGCAGACATTCATCAAACAGATGGCGTAAATTCTCGCCAACAATGGGAGGCTGCATCTGCTCGCTGCCTACCAAGACGGCGTAGAATAGCTGAGCGGCCGTTGCCGCCAGCGCTGCGTTGCCGGTAATCTCTTCGCACAGTGCGTGCAGATACGCCCGGCGACGGCCGTCTACGCGCTCCTGCACCTGGCGAACGGCCGTGTCTTGCAAAGCCCAGGCTCGCATGGCCACCTCCGGGTTATTCGGCAGCTGAGTAGAGTATTTAACGGTCACCGCCAGCAGCTGATGCAGCTTTTGCTTTGGGGAGGGTAGATTAGCTAGTTGAGAGATGATATCCAGCGTCCCTTCTTGCTCATAGAAAGCCAGGAACTGCTGCTTAAACTCATCATAGCTGCCAAAGTGATGATAAAAAGACCCTTTCGTCATTTGCAACTGTTGACATACAGCGTCAATCGTCAGGCCCTGGGGACCTTCCGCCAGCAGCACCTGCACCGCACCCGTAAACCAGTCTCGTTTCGTTTTTCTCGCCATTACTGACCATACCTTTTAGTATGTTTTAATATGTGGCACTATACCATACCTTTTGGTATGGTGTCAAGGCGCAAAAAAAGCCGCAGAGCGCAGAAATGGTTGTTTCTTCGGATTTCTGCACGCTCTGCGGCAAATGGTTTAGTAAACTGAGCCGCGACCGCCCAGGCGCTCAACGTGCACCGGATCATAACAGTCGCCGAATTTTGTTTTGGGCATCTCTGCCTTTTTGGCCATCAGCTTTTCATATTCATCGTCGTCCACCATGGCCACAATGCGGGCAATGCTGGCCTCGCCATCCACAAAGCGCCAGGGGAAGCAGCCCACCTGCACCCGCCGGTTCACCAGTAGATCAATATCGCCCCCTACGCATTCCGCATGGATAATGCCCTTGTCAAACATCCACAGGTGCATCATCTGGTACATATCTTTGGTAAAATAGTCTGCCAGCGGCTTGCCATACTTTTTGCGGAAGTGGGCGTCGGCATCTTCCGCCTGGGCGGGCATCCAGTCGCGAATTTTGGTATTCATCGGATGGTCTGCGCTGCCGCAATCAACGCCAATCCACTTGATTTTTTTGTCAATGCACCACTGAGCAAAGCGGGCGTCGGGGCCGGGATGCATCACCATGTAACGCACCTCGTTGCCGTAAGGCTGGTCCCAGCCAAAGTGGTGGTAGCCAGTGTGTATGATGAGAATGTCGCCTTCGCGGACCTCTACGCGTTCCTCGATCATGGCTGGTGTGTACACGTCGTAATCCCCACACACGTCACTCAGATCCACAATGGCAGCGTCGCCTGCTAAAAAATCGAAACCAAGCTGGGCAATATCCTTGCCGGGAGTGTAGAAATGAATTTCGCCGTCGAGGTGGGTGCCAACATGATTGCTGTGGGTAACAACCTGCCCATTGGCGCCGTTGGGAGCCAGGCGCTTGAAATACTTCACCTGGAGCGGTTCATACGTGGGCCAGGGTGGCGTGCCGATGCCCAGGGGAATGGATAGATCAATAAATTTCACAAGTCTACTCCTTCTTTCTTTAATGAGATGCGGTTCGTTTTGTGGAGATTATAGTACAGGCCGGGGGCAAATCCCTAGAAGAAGCGGGAAGCGATGCCGAGCAGCACCAGGTAGCGCAGCGTTTTGCCAAAGATCACCCAAAAGCTGAAGATGCCCAGGTGCATGTTCAGGGCACCGGCAACGGCCGTTAGCGGATCGCCAATGAACGGCACCCAGGAAAAAAAGAGGGCCACCGGCCCCCAGCGCCGGTAAAATCGTTCGGCCCGTTCCCAGGTTTTGGGATTGATCTTCACGTATCGACCCAGCACAAAATCCGTGCCTTTTTTGCCCACGGCATAATTTACCAGCGAGCCCATGTAGCTGCCCACCGTCGCCACGGCAATCACCCCCCACACGTTGAAGCCCAGCGGCGGCATGCCTACCACGAAAACCTCAGACGCCAGCGGCAGTAAGGAGGCAGACAAAAAGCTGATGAGAAACAGCCCAAAGTAGCCTAAATTTAGAATCAGGTCGGTCATACGAGAGATTGGAGATAAGAGATTGGCAAGCTCCAATTTCCTTTAGAACGGGCACTCTAGATGAAAGAGCGGTCGAAAACGGCCGTTAGCTTCTTCATCTCTGCCACAAAATTGGGCAGCATGGCGAGCGGCAGGGATTGCGGTCCATCAGAAAGAGCATTAGCGGGATCTGGATGGAACTCTACCAGTAGACCATCTGCCCCGGCGGCAACGGCCGCACGCGCTGCGGGCAGCACCAGGTCGGCACGTCCGGTGGCGTGGCTGGGATCGGCAATGACAGGGTAGGCGCTTAGCTGCTTCGCCAGGGCGATAGCATTTGTGTCTAACGTATTGCGCGTGGCGGTTTCAAAGGTGCGGATGCCGCGCTCGCACAGGATAATTTTGTTATTACCCCGGCTGCTGATATGTTCGGCCGCTTTCAGCCATTCATCAACCGTTGCCATAAATCCGCGCTTCAGCAGTACCGGCTTATCCTGCTCGCCCGCGGCCCACAGCAGCGGATAGTGCTGCATATTGCGGCTGCCGAGCTGCACAATGTCGGCGTAGCGGGCCACCAGCGGCACGTGCTCAACTGCCAACGCTTCGGTAATGACCAACAGACCAAACTCATCAGCCACATCGCGCAAAATCTCCAGCCCTTCTTCACCAAGCCCCTGGAAGCTGTCTGGCGAGGTGCGCGGTTTAAAGGCGCCACCGCGCAAAACGCGCCCGCCCACCCGGGCCACTGCCTCTGCCGCCGTGCGCGTTTGGGCGTAGCTCTCTACCGAGCAGGGACCCGCCATCAGCACCACATTCCTGCTACCCACAGCAAATTGTGGCGTAATGTGTACCGGCTCGGTCAGCGGCTCTGGCGCCGAAAAGGGCAAAGTTGTTTGAATTTTTGACAGGATGTTCACGATTTTCCTTGTTATTTTTTAGCAGATTGTTCTCCGGTAAAGATTACATGCTGGTGCGAATTGTGGAGGAGCAATCATGAAATAATAGAACTTTCAAAATATTTTGAACGAATTATACCCAACTTTAGGATGCTGCGTCAATTTTCACAACGGCCGTTAATTATCTGTGCTGTTTTGTTCGGTGCGGATATATTTGCACAGGTTGACAGGCACAACATGTTCGGTCTTTAATACCAAAGCTGCATTAATGTGGACTTTAGAATTTACCAAACGGCGTAAAACGGCCGTTTGTCACTGGCAAACAAACTATGGAGGTTTTTAATGAGTCGCAATACAAAAATTGTTCTGGGCATTATCGGGGGGATTGTCGGCGTTTGCTGTTTGATTGGCATCGTTGTGGCGCTGGTGCTGCCGCGCATGTTTGAAGGCATGGCCGAGGGATTTGACGATCCCGCAGCAGCGGCTGAGGTGGCGAATTCTATCGTCGATTACGAACTGCCAGCGGGGTATCAAGTGGAAGGCTCGATGAATCTGCTGGTGATGGAAATGGCCCTTATTGTGAGTCAGGATGAAGAGACGGTCATTATGCTGGCTGAGTTCTCCGATTTCTTTACGGGCAATGAGCAGGAGATGCAGCGGCAGATGCAGGAGGCTTTTGCTAGCCAGACAGGCTCCCAAAATGCCGATTTACAGTTTGTTAGCAGTGAAGAGACGACTATTAACGATGCGGCCGCTACCCTGAATACTTATGAAGGAACAGATGGCAACGGAAATGCTGTGCGCCAGATCATTGGCGTCTTTGAATCCAACAACGGCAGCCCCGCTATGCTTATGATCTTTGGCTATATGGATAATTGGGATAACAGCAGCATCGACAGCTTCCTCGAATCACTAGAGTAGAATACAGTCTAACTAAAGCCTCGGCAGGAGACTGGAGAATCAATTCCGCTTCTTTTCTCCAGTCTCCGCTGTGTTATTGGTTACTGCCCCAGCTGTTCCAGGAAGTTACCTTGGTCGAAGGTACTCGTTTTGCGGGCTTAAAATCATCGCCTGTGTAGTAGGCCACCGGCAGCAGCGCAGCCTGGGTGATGTGGCTGGGGATGCTGAGAATTTCCGCAACTTCATTCTCATAGCGCAGGTGCAGGGTGGTCCAGGATGTGCCCAGCCCGCGCGACCGCAGCGCCAGCATAAAAGACCAGGCAGCTGGCAAGATTGAGCCATACAGCCCCGCCTGAGCCATTGGACCCAACGTCTCTACTCGTCCTTCGATACAGGGAATAACGAACACTGGCACTTTGTGCATATTGTTTGCCAGATGCACGGCCGATTTCACCACACGGGCCTGCTGTTCTGGATCGTGTTTTCGGTTGCCCCGGCTTTCCATCTGTTCCTGGCCGGAGCGAGCATAGATAAAAAATGACTGTTTGTACAGCTCGCCGATCTGCTCTCTCTTCTTGGCATCGGTGACCACCATAAAATGCCAGCCCTGTGAATTGCTGCCGGTTGGCGCCTGGATGGCAAGCTCCAAACATTCTTCAATGATTTCAGGCGGCACGGGTCGATCCAGATCGAGCCGTTTGCGCACGGAGCGGGTGGTGGTTAATAATTTATCGATGGTAGCAAGGTCCATTTTGGGTCTCCTGAGGATGTAATTGAGTAATTGGGCAATTACGTAATTATTATGTCACCTAATTACCCGTGTCACTATATTATTTTGACACAACGAGCGAACATGGCAACCTTATGGCAGGATATTTTGAGCGGTACCGGGATTTAGTCGAGGATTGGGGCGATTTTGTGGCGGCGGTAGAACGGCCGTTACCCACCACCATCTGGGCCAACCCCTTGAAAACGACGGCAGACGGCCTGCACGCACTCATGGCCAGAGGAGGTGTGGACCTGACGCCTGTGCCCTGGTATCCGGGCGCCTTCCGCCTGCCAGAAGGCGTCATGCCCGGGCTGCGCTGGGAATACCTGGCTGGCCTGTACCAGGTGCAGGAGGAAGCTGCCTTGCTACCGGCCCTGCTGCTCGATCCGCAGCCCGGCGAGCGCGTGCTGGACTTATGCGCTGCTCCAGGCAACAAGACCGCCCAAATGGGCGCTATGATGCAGAACCAGGGCACGCTAATTGCCAACGACCGCAGCAGCGGCCGTATGCGCGCCGCCCGTCACGCTCTCAGCCGCATAGGTCTGGCTAACGTCACCACAATGACCCACGATGGGGCGAACCTGCCCGCAGAAATGGGGCTGTTCGACAAGATCATGGTCGATGTACCTTGCTCCTGCGAAGGCACCTGCCGCAAAGACCCCAGCGTGCTGACACATTCCTCAGCAGGCGCATCGCAAAAGTTGGCCCGCATTCAGACAGCTTTGCTGCGAAAAGCTGTGCAGCTTTGCCGCCCAGGTGGGCGCATTGTTTATGCTACCTGCACCTTTGCCCCGGAAGAAAATGAGCTGGTCGTAGATGCCATTTTGCGTGAGTTGAGCGATACTCTCCACCTGTGTCCCAGCGATGTGGCTGGATTGGTTGCTTCGCCTGGCCTCACTGAGTGGCAGGGCCAAACGCTGCACTCTGATCTGTGCTTCGCCAGCCGCATCTGGCCGCAGCAGAATGATACGGGTGGGTTTTTTGTAGCGGTATTGGAAAAATCCGCCGAGGCACAGAGAACGCAGAGAGAAGATAGTGAAACTCCGCGCCTGCGCGTCGAAAAAATGATTGAAACAGAGCCATGGCAGGGCATTGTCACGGAACGATTTGGCATTGACCCGGCGGTGTTTGCCCAGTTTGATCTGGTGCGCTGGAGCAAGCGTGGGGTATATCTGGTGAGCCGGAATCAGCAGTTGCCAAGCAAACCCCGGCTGGATTCACCCGGCCTTTTCTTTGTACGGGCTGGCAGCCGTTATCCCAAAATGACAACGGCCGCAACGCTCCTTTTAGGCCAACACGCCACCCGCAACCGCGTTGAGCTAAGCGCAGAACAAGCCCGAGCGTATTTGCAGCGCCAGACGATTACGGCAGACTCGACACAAACACACGCCTGCACCAGCCCGGGACAAGTCATTGTTTGTTATCATAGCTATCCGCTGGGGCTGGGCGTATTCCATGCCAAATCTAGCCAAATTGAGAGCCTCTTTCCCAAAGCCTGGTCTCGTCAGGACGTGCTGTTGTAGCTAAAAAGCTTTCGTATCGCCCCTTCATTCTTAATTTTCTCGTTTCTCAAGTCAATTTGCATCCTTTTTGAAGAATTACCGTTACTCTTGGTAATGATGTTGATCAACACCCGACCTGAAGACATATGAATGAACATGCAGTGGAAGACGATTTAAGATTGGTGAATAGGGCACAATCCGGCGATGTAGAAGCAGTGGGACTGCTGTTTGACAGGCATTATCGTTCGATGTTCCGCTACTTTTATGCCCGCGTAGGCCAGCGCCAGCAGGCTGAGGATTTAGCAGGTGAGCTGTTTACGCGCATGGTGCATCATTTGCCCTCGTTTAAACCCACCGGGGTTCCATTTCGCGCCTGGCTATTTCGCATTGCCTATAACCTGACAATGGATCATTTTCGCGTAGGCAACGGCAAAGAACTGGCCCCTTTGGAGCGAGCCTCAGCCATCGCCCAGCCGGAGCAAAATCCGGTGAGGCAGGTGGAGCAGCAAATGAGCCATGAAACAGTGCTGGCAGCGCTGGAAACGCTGGTGGTGGAGCAGCGGCAGGCGATCATACTGCGCTTTTTGGTGGGTCTATCGCTGCAAGAAACGGCCGACGTCATGGAACGCTCTCTCTCTGCCGTGAAGGCGCTACAGCATCGTGGCCTGAAAACGATGCGCGCTACTCTTACACAGGTTGAATTGTGAATTTAGGCTTACCTACGGACGGGCAGTTTACACAGGAAAATAAAGATGAATGAGCACGATGAACAACTGCAAGAACATTTGGTGCGGCTGGAGATAGGGGAACCGTTCAGCTCCGTTGTTGTGGGCTTGCCAGAGGATATGGCCGCAGACCTTGCTCTTGCGGCTGAATTGAAAAAAGTGAACTTGCCAGTGCCGGGCGAGACGGCCGTTGTCAGCCATAGAGCAGCGGCGATGCGTGCGGCCCAGCAGCAGGCGGTCGCTGCACGGGCGGCGGACTATTTAGACGAACCCCAGCCCGTCGCTTTTGCCGCGTTTGCGGCCTGGTGGCGCAATCACCGTGCGCGTGCCGTAGTGGCCATTGCGTTTGCCGCCGTAGTGCTTGTTATTTTTGGCTTTGCCAGCGGCTGGCTGGCTCAGAGCAAGGATAATGATCCGGTGGTGGTTGAACGCGATGAAGATCCCCCGGCGCAAGAGGGCGACACGGCCTTAGGCGCCTGGCTAGATCGGCTGTTTGATCGGGATAACGAAGCGGTTGACGCACCGTCGGGCGAGGCACCATCTGTAGTTGGTGAAGAATTAGAGACAGAAGACGCATCAACTGCTGGCGTGACTGAGGACGATCTGGCTTACGAAACGTTCTTGCCCAACCTGGTGCTCTCTTTGCAAACTAGTCCGCAAACGGCCGTTCTGGGCGAGGTGCAAGGGCTGGTTTCCGTACAGAAAGCCGACGGAAACTGGGTCCAGGTAAGCTCACTAAGCAGCGTGGCCGCAGGCAGCCGGGTGCGCACTAGCGCCTTGTCCAAGGCCAGCCTCACCTTTTACGATGGCAGCGTGGCGACGCTAGGGCCGGATAGCGAAATCTCCATCGATGCGCTGAATGCACTGCCGCCAGCAGAAGGCTTTCGCACCGTTATTCTCACCCAGTGGCAGGGCACCAGCACCCACAACGTGGCTTTTCGCAACGACGGTGGCTCACAATATGAAGTGAAATCCCCCAGCGGCACGGGCATTGCTCGGGGCACCATCTTCGAGGTGATAGTATTGCCAAATCTCACCAGCCGCTACACCGTGCTGGAGGGGCGCGTGGACGTTACCAGCATCAGCGTGACGGTGTCGGTGATGGCCGGGCAGCTAAGCACCATCTTGCCCAATGAGCCACCGGCTGAGCCTGTCTTTCAGGTAAGCGGGGAGGGTGAAGTTACCCAAATTGGTGAACAGTGGACGATTGGCGGCCAGACGTTTGCCACTGATGCCCAAACCGTCATTGTGGGCAATCCGCAGGTGGGAGATTGGGTGAAGGTGCAGGGTCGCTTGCTGGAAGACGGCAGCAAAGTTGCTGACCAGATTGTGCTGGTACGCCATGTACCTCGGGATGGGTTTACCCTAACGGCCGTTGTTACGGCAATAGGCGTGGAGCAGTGGCTGCTAGGCAATACAGTCATTTTGCTGGACGAAGAGACGGCTGTTGATGACGACATTGAGCTGGGTGACCGGGTGCGGGTAACCGGCGTGGTTCTGGCAGACGGCAGCCTGCTGGCACGCCGCATTCAAAAGCAGCTACAGGAAGGTCACCCGTTTGCGTTCACTGGCATCGTGCAGGCAATTGGCACTGAGAGCTGGCTAATTTCCGGGATTGTCGTGACGGTAAACGGCCGTACCGAAATTGATGATGCGCTGGAAGTAAGCGATGTGGTCACAGTAGAAGGGCATATCACCTTGGAAGGAAGCTGGCTGGCCCGCGAGATTAAAGCTGTAGACGAAGACGACGAGGCAGAAGCGGCAACTTTCGAATTTACGGGCCTGGTCGAATCGATGAATCCCTGGGTGGTAGCTGGCATTGCCCTGGCGACGGATGAATGGACCGAAATTGATACGGCCGTTGAACCCGGCAGCCGGGTGAACGTAGAAGGAATCATATTGGCCGACGGAACCTGGCTGGCTACAGCAATCAATTTGCTGAGGGGCGACGGTGACGGTGATGGTGAGGATGATAATGAAATAGTTCTGCGCTTTACGGGTATCGTAGAAAGCACCGAACCCTGGGTGGTGAGCGGCATTACTTTGTGGGTAACAAGTGACTCTCATATTGCCGATGGCGTGGTTGCAGGTAGCCTGGTTCAGGTAGTGGCGCGTCTGGCCGGAGATGGCCGGTGGGAGATTGTGTGGATACGGCCGTTGCTGCCCCCAACCACTGGCTGCTTCACCATTCACACCCGTATCACCGGCGTAAACGGAAGGCAACTTGTGCTGACCAATTGGCCTGCGCTCACCTTGCAGGATGGCGTTGCGGTGGAAGGCAACCTTGCCCCCAACAGCACCATAGCTCTCAACATCTGCCTGGGTGATGAGGGCACAGTCATCATTGTAAACATCATCGTCATTCAGGTGATGATAAACACCACACCCGGTTCGGGCAATGGCGGTGGTCATGACAATAATGGAGGCGAGGGCGGGGGCAACAGTCGCATAACTATCTGTCACAATAACAGAAACACACTGACTGTCTCTGAATCGGCGTTAAACGGTCATCTTAGCCACGGCGATACGCTTGGTCCTTGCAGCAAAGGTGGTGGAGACGATGATGACGACGACGATTAATTAAGCAATATCTTTTGTTCGCTCCATTAGCATCGGTAAGCGTCCCTGGCAACTCCTTAGCCAGGGACGTTTGCTTTTGTGCCATTACCTCACTAACTTGTACCCTTTTTATCTACCCAGGTACACAGCCAAACGGCCGTAGAAATTTATACTCCCTGGCTTAATCGGCTCAAACGCCCATCGTATCTCTGCAAAAGCTCCTTGCCGATTACATAGAGCCTACAAGCAGTTGGAGTATATATGAAGAAGCCTATAACTATTTTATTATTCTTGTTTCTGTTGGTTGGTTTGCAGTCAAGAGCCGCAGCGCACCACGTAAATGAGAAGGATTATTGGAACTTCGATGTTCAGCCATTGCCAGATAATGTTACCCACCACACATTTAAGAGCAGCTTTTTGAATCCTAACGATAACACCGTGGGGCTAAATGTTTATACCCCACCCGGTTATGAAGCAGCCGGAAACAGTAAGCGCTATCCTGTGATATACCTTTTGCATGGCGTAAACGGGCAGGAGGCCAACTATTTTAACTGGTACAGTTCTTTTGCTGCGCTTTACAGCCAAAAAAGTATTTTGAGCCTGATGGAAGGCACGGTAAATCCAGCCACAGGGCTGACGTTGCCTGAAGCAATTGTGGTGTTTGTCAACGGTGGGAAGGGCAGCAACTATTATGATTGGACCACGCCAGAACATGGACCGGGTTCACCTTTTCCCATTATGTCCGAGAGCATCATTATTCACGAGCTGATTCCTTTTGTAGACAGCAATTTTCGCACGATTCCTTTTCGCGGCGGGCGTGCTATTGAGGGTTTTTCAATGGGTGGTTTTGGGGCGGTGAAGTTTGCATTGGAGTATCCCGAGTTGTTCTGTTCGGCCGTTTCTTATGGTGGCGGCGGTTTTGATGCACACGATAAGCCTTCTGAAAGCGCTTATACGATTGTGGCCAGCAACGAAGCCGCATTAGCGGCATATGACGTGCGCATTCGTCTGGTGCGTGGTGAAAATGACGGCACACCAAATGATAACCAGGCGCTTAGTAATTTTTTAGATAGCAAAGGGATTACGGTGGAGTATGAAACGGCCGTGCCCAATACTGTTCACAACTGGGGGGATTATTATCGCAATGACGGGGATGTAGGACTGGACTTCCATCAAGATTGTTTTGCAGCTAATCCTGCGCCGGAGCTCAATCAATTTGTATACTTGCCTTCAGTGTTGCGGTTACCCTAGCTATTTGGTCCACCCGTCTAACTTTGTTACAATCTTTTGGCCCACTATTGGAACAGAAGGAGAAAACCAACCATGAAACGGATGAACATTTCGAGCGGTACACCATGGGAATCAATCGTGGGATATTCGCGTGCGGTGCGCGTGGGGCCTTACGTGCATGTGGCGGGCACAACGGCCGTAGACGGAGAAGGTGAACTTGTCGGCGCAGACGATCCTTATGCCCAGGCCGCATTCATCCTCAAGAAGATAGAGCGCGCCTTAGAAGATGCCGGAGCAGCCTTAGCCGATGTCGTGCGAACCCGCATTTACGTGACGGACGTAACTGATTGGGATGAGGTGGCACGGGCTCATGGGGAGGTGTTCGGCCAAATTCGCCCGGCGGCTACATTGGTCGAAGTCACTTCACTGATAGAGCCAGAAATGCTGGTAGAAATTGAGGCAGATGCAATTTGTGGCGATGCGTTAGCCTGAGAAGGGCAAAGTAGGTGGTGTGGTGGTCATAAACGCCACCTACCCCGGCAAGCTGCACAAGGCGAGCGCCGGGGATAGTTTGTCTGGGTAACGTTGCAACTTGCTAGAAGAGAATATTAGAATCCAGTACCGGCATTGGTGATGATCAACGATAGCACCATGCTAATGACGATCAAAATGCCCATCACCAGCAAGAATTTCTCCGCAAACGTTCGTTTACGATTGTAAATTCGATTCTTTAGGGAAACCTGTGGTGGTTTCTTTTTAGGTTGTCGCCGTTTTCTTACTTTAGCCATTAGAATTGACTCCTTGAAATAAATATCTGCGCTGCGCCCACCAGTATAACATAGATTGGGTACGGAGGGGAAAAGCTTAACGTAACTTTTAGTGGAATCATAGCGCAAAACAATTGACGCGCCCCCCTGCTTTTGTATAATCAACCGCACAAGAAAATAAATACCTTCGGGGCAGGGTGAGTGCTGATTCTTTGCAATCGTACAATTCCCGACCGGCGGTGAGGCCTGCGCAGGCCAAGCCCGCGAACCAAGGTGCAGTATTCAGTAAACAGTGATCAGTAATCAGTAAGGGTAGTTAAATTGATTACTGAATACCGATAACTGATTACCGAACGACGGTTGATCTGGTGAGACTCCAGAGCCGACAGTATAGTCTGGATGGGAGAAGGTAAACGAGACGCGCTGCGTTTTTGTTTGTCATGCCATGCTGTGAATGCCCCACAATTTTGTGGGGCTTTTTTGTAGCTGGAAGGCAACTGCCGTCTTCGTTTGTTAGCCGCTACGTTTCTGTTTTGGCAGCTAATCTCGCGTGCAATTTCCCCTTGCCCCAATAAATCTGTGAGGAATTATATGAACTGGTTGCGTCGGCAGCCCGTTTCGGTGACGGTTTCACTTTCGTTTGGGCTGCTGCTCTTGCTCTGGCAGCTGCTGGTGGTGGCAGGCGCTTATGATAAATTTATTTTGCCTGGACCTTTAGATGTGGCCCGGCAATTCAGGGTGGTGGTGGCAGACGGCCGTTTGCTGCGCCACAGCCTCATTACCCTCAGCGAAGTGATACCGGGATTGCTCATCGGTTCCGCCATCTCGCTACCCTTGGGCTATTTGCTGGCCAAGTCCCCCCTGGCCGAGCGGCTCATTTCGCCTTATCTCATCGCGTCGCAGGCGATTCCCGTAATTGCCATTGCCCCTTTGCTCACTATCTGGATTCGCTCCACCTTTTGGGCGCGGGTGCTGGTTGCCGTTCTGGTGGTCTTTTTTCCAGTACTGATCAACATCATTGCCGGGCTGCGCTCCGTGCCGCGCGAGCTGTACGAACTGATGGCATCTCTGCAGGCCACGCGCTGGCAAATCTTTCGCAAGCTGGAATGGCCCGCTGCCCTGCCTATTGTGCTGGCCGGGCTGAAGCTGGGAGCGACGCTCAGCGTTATTGGTGCGTTGGTAGGGGAGTT